>JAGREN010000076.1 GCA_020446505.1 Novosphingobium sp.
GGCCGCGACCGCGACGAACAGCGTCCGGACCGCTTCCAGGTCGGCCAGAAGGTCGATGCCATGATCACCGGCTTCGACCGTTCGAAGAAGCCGAACTTCTCGATCAAGGCGCGCCAGCTCGCCGAAGAGAAGGAAGCGGTGGAACAGTACGGTTCGTCGGATTCGGGCGCTTCGCTCGGCGACATCCTCGGCGAAGCCCTCAAGGGCAAGTCGTAAGCCGCGTTTCGACGCAGCTGATCGCATCTGAACAAGAGGCCCGTCCGGAGCGATCCGGGCGGGCCTTTCCTATTGGGTTCGCAACGCATAGGGTGCGCCGCATGCATGCGAACTGCCAATGTGGAAACTTGCAAGCCGAGGTCATCGGGTCCGGCGAAGGTGTCATGTGTCATTGCAAGGCATGCCAGCGACGAAGCGGCTCGCCCTTCGGGATGATGATCTATTTCGCTACCGAAAGCGTGAGCCTGTCCGGTAACGTTACCGATTATACCCGAATTGCCGACAGCGGGAACGAACTGACCCATGGCTTCTGCCCGGTCTGCGGCAGTCCATTTTACCTCAAGACACCCTTGCACCCTGGCGGAATTGGCATTGCCGCAGGCGTGTTCGAGACACAGGCCGCTGCACCTGTCCGGTCAATCTTTGAAGAAAACAGGTTCGCGTGGGTGAACATTCCCGAAGATGCGCAGCGTTTCCCGCGCGGAAGAAGAGGCTGATATCATGCTCGAAGTCCACCAGTTTCCCTGCCTGTCCGATAATTACGGCTACTTGCTCCACGATCCCGACAGCGGCGAGACGGCCTGCATCGACACCCCTGACGCCGAGGCCTATCTGCGCGAAGCAGCGGCAAAGGGATGGCAAATCACCCAGATCTGGAACACACACTGGCACCCGGACCATGCCGGCGGGAACGAGGCCATCAAGGCCGCGACTGGCTGCACCGTGATTGCCTCGGCGGCAGAGGCGGACAAGACGGCAGGAATCGACCGCGCGGTCGGACAGGACGACGTGGTGAAGCTGGGTAACTGGGAAGCCCAGGTGCTCGACGTGGGCGGCCACACCAATGGCCACATCGCCTATCACTTGCCTGCCGCCAAAATCGCCTTCGTCGGCGACGCAGTCTTCGCGCTTGGCTGCGGCCGCATGTTCGAAGGGACCGCGCCGCAGTTCTGGGACAGCCTCATGCGGGTCAAGGCGCTGCCGCCGGAGACGCTGCTCTACTGCGCGCACGAATACACCGAATCGAACGCGCGCTTCGCGGTCCATGCCGACCCCGACAACGCTGCGCTGTCGGATTACGTCACCGACATCGGCAAGCAACGCGCCAGGGGTCTGCCGACGGTGCCCGCCACTCTCGCGCGCGAACTGGCGACCAACCCGTTTCTGCGCGCCGACGATCCGGACATGCAGGCACGCTGGGGCGGCGGTGACGCCGTGGCTACCTTCGCGGCTCTGAGGAGCGCGAAGGACAGCTTCTAGGCGACTTCCGACCCCGACACCGGAACGACTTCGGCCGACTGTCGCATCAGTGTCGGGTCAATGACGTGGCGTCCTGCCTGCATCCCGGCCAACTCCGGATGCATCGACAGCCGCCACAGTGATAGCAGGAAGAAGACATGATCGTGCAGCAGTACCGCCTCGAACGCGGATGGTCGCAGGAGCAGCTCGCGGAGATTTCCGGGCTCAACGTGCGCACCATCCAGCGGATCGAGAGTGGTCAGCCTGCACGAATGGAAACCTACAAGGCGCTAGGCGCGGCTTTCGATGTGGATTTCACCTTGTTGCAGGAGAATGCCGTGTCGGAAATAGCCCGCGATCCCGAGAGGATCGATATCGCCCTCGCCTTTGCCCGCGTCCGCAAGATCAGAGGCTTTTATGGTCACGCCATGAGCTACGTGTTCGTGAACAGCGGACTGGTGCTGCTCAATCTTCTCACGACGCCGCATGAGTTCTGGGCGATCTTCCCGATAGTGGGCTGGGGCATAGGCCTGTTGAGCCATGGCCTCCGGGCATTCGACCTGATGCCCTGGTTCGGCGCTGACTGGGAGCGTCGCGAGGTGGAAAAGCGCCTGGGTCGCAAGCTCGGTCCAAGCGACCCTATCCCCTACCAGGGCGACCGCTTGCGAGACAGGTAGAACGACGGGGCGCGGTCTACGCGCCCCTGACCTGCCTCAGATCTGGCCGATCGCCTGATCGACCAGCGCCTTGTCGGCGACTGCAGTGTGGTTGTCGGCGATCAGACCACGAGCCGCGCGGGTTGCAGCATCGGCAGCCTTGGCGCGAAGCTCATCGACAGCGGCGCGCTCGGCTGCCGCGATCTTGTCGTTGGCCATCTTCTCGCGCCGCGCGATGACGTCGGCCGTATCGGCCTCTGCCTTGGCGACGATGGCATCGGCTTCCGACTTGGCATGAGCCAGCATCGCTTCGGCGTCCTTTTCGGCGCTGGCGATCTTGTCGGAATATTCCTTGCGCAGCGCCTCAGCCTCAGCCCGCAGCGACTTCGCTTCGTCGAGCTGTTTGCGGATCTCGGCAATCGAGGAATCGAGGCCGGAGCCGATGATCTTGTGAGCCTTGGCGCCGAAAATGGCGAACAGGATCAGCACGGTCATCGCGGCAGCAACGTACCATGCCGGATTGAGTCCGAAGGCAGTCGGCTCGGCGTGGGCAGCGCCATGCTCACCGGCCAGTTCGGCGGCGGCATGAGCAAGGAGGAGCAGCGAATTAGCCATTGAGCGCCTCCTTCACGGCTGCCTGAGCCGCAGCCTGATCGACCTTCACGCCGGCAAGGCGCTGGACGATATCGTCGGCCGCTTCGGCAGCAACCTGTTCAATCTCGCCGAGTGCACCGGCCCGAGCCGTATCGATACGGGCCTCAGCCTCGCCAACGAGGGCATCGAGCCGGGAATTGGCCTCGGCAAGTTGCGCCTCGGTGCTGCGCGAAGCAGCGGCCTTGGCGCCGGAGATGATTTCCTGGGCCTGCGCACGATTGGCGTTTTCACGCGTGCGCCAGGATTCTTCCTCAGCATCGGCCTGCTCACGCGCCTTGGCGGCGGCGGCAAGGTCGTCGGCGATCTGCCGGTCCCGCAGGGAGACGGTATCGAGAACCTTGGGCACCATTCCGCGTCCGACGACGAAGAACACGAACCCGAAGATCAGCAGGATCCAGAAGATCTGGCTGGCATAGGTTTCGCCCAATTGCGCGATTTGAGGCATATTCGCTTCCGAGGCTTGTCCGACCGGGCCTCGCCAGGTCTGGCGAGGCGGTCCGGCCGGTCAGTCAGGTAACTGGCTTGACTGCTCGTCAGGCCACGAAGATCAGGATCATCGCGACGACGAACGAGAGCAGGCCGAGAAGTTCGGCGGCGGCGAAGCCGATGAACAGGCGGCCCTGCTGGCCGTCAGCGGCACCCGGATTGCGCAGGGCGCTCTCAAGGAACGAGCCGAACACGTTGCCCACACCGATGGCGGCCATGCCGGCACCGATGGCAGCCAGACCGGCACCGACCAGCTTTGCTGCTTCTGCTTCCATTTTATAACTCCTTTACCCTTGGTATTGCGTGATTTGAACGAAGATCAGTGAAGGTTTTCGGCGTCGTTGAGATACAGCGAGGTCAACAGCGCGAAGACATAGGCCTGGATGGCGGCCACGAGAATTTCGAGGGCGCAGATGGCGATCATCAGGATGAAGCTGAGTACCGAGACGACCGGACCGATGCCGAGACCGGCATTGACGCCGCTGATGACGAAGCCGGAGAGTACTTCGAGCAGGACGTGGCCGGCCATCATCGCAACGAACAGTCGCAGGCCGAGGCTGAACGGGCGCACCAGGAACGAAACCAGCTCGATCACGAAGATCAGCGGGATCATCGGGAGCGGCGTACCGTGGGGCACGAACAGCGAGAAGAAATGGAGCTTGTGCTTCCAGAAACCGACGATCAGCACGATCGAGAACGACATGATGGCAAGCACGCCGGTCGCGCTGAAGTGGCTGGTGAAGGTAAAGGGGTGAAGGCCGAACAGCGCAAGCGGCATCAGGCCGAGCACGTTGGCGAACAGGATGAACATGAACAGCGAGAAGATGTAGGGAACGTACTTCTTGCCGTTCGGGCCGATGTTGGCGGCGAGCATGGAATCGACGAAGCCGGTCATGCTTTCGACGGCCATCTGCCAGCGTCCGGGAACGAGCTCGCGCTTCATGCCGCCGATCATGAAGATCAGCAGGCCCACTGCGGCGATAATCATCCACAGCGCAGAATTGGTGAAGGGGATGTGGTATCCGGCGACTTCCCAGCCATCCGTCCCGAACATGGGATGGATGGAGAACTGGTGCATCGGATCGACCTTGCCCTGTTCTGCTGCCACGTTCTGTTCTTCCCTGCCATGCACAACAGCGCCCCGCTTGTCTTCCGCCCCCTGCGGAAGATCAATCAGGACGCCGGTTTGAAATCCGGATTATGTTCCTGAAGGCAACGAAAATTCCGAGGAACATCACTACCAACAGACCCCAGGGCGAGGTTCCGGCGAAGTGATCGATCACCCAGCCAAGAAACGCACCGCCGCCGATACCACCGATAAGCTCGGCCAGGACACGGTTGCCGATGCGATAATTCTCATCGGTTTCCACGCCCGCTGAAGGCTTCTGACGCTTTTCTTCACGCTCTTGCGCGGCCTTGAGCCGCTCTTCCAGCGCGTCGATCCGCTTGTCTTCGCCGACAGGGTCCCGTGCGTTCGTCTCGTCGCTCATACCGTCCTCCGTTTCGCGGGAACGAAAGGCATGATGCGACAGCCGCCCGCCGAGGGCGCCGACCCCTTAGGCGGGGGGCAGATTCGAGTCAACCGCGACCGTGCTGCAATGCGAAGGAACGACTGGAAAACAGTTGCCCGATTCCTCAGGGGCAGCGGGAATCGCGCTGTGGCGCTGCCGCCGTACGGGTCTGCCAGGTGCCATTGGGTGCCTGATATTTCTCGCCAGGAGCCGTTTTGGCGATCAGCGTGCATCCGGTGGCGAAGGCATATTCCTCGATAGTGACGTGCTGCGACTGCGCTTTCTCGGCATAGACAGCCTTGCGCTTGATATTGGTGTCATCGACGATACGGCGCAGATCGGCGCTCCCGGCACCTACCACTCCGACATAGCCATCGACCTTCTCACCGATCTGCCCCGATGCCTTGGCCGCGGCATAGTCCTGCGCCAGAACGGGTGCTGATGCCGCGCCGAGCGCAAGCACGGCAGCAATCGCAGCATTGCCAAGCCAGGTTTTCGTCTTGTTCGTCATCGTCATGCCCATCAGAAAATATCCGGATTTTCCTCAATCGTGTCCGCCGCATCGGCAGCCAGACGGTAAATCACTTCCTGCTTGATGTTGATGTTGAGTTCGATGACGATCGGCTTTTCCGGCGCATTGACCGAAATACAGCCAGCCAGCGTCATCGATCCCGCCGCCAACACCGCCAGCGCGACTTGCGTCCGCCAGCCCGACCAGCCTGCCCCTTGCCCGTGTGCCTCCATGCGGCACCTTGTTGCAGCCCGTTGCAGGCCGGTCAATCTTGCACAGTTCATGGCATTCCACCGCTTTCTGAAGGCTGAACGTCGGGTTTTCCGGGGTTTACGGTCTTGGGAGCAGGCGCAGTCGCCTTGCCGTCCTTGGTGATGCCCAGCACGCGCGGATCCAGAACGTACTCCGGATCGTAGAGCGAGCGCATCGAGGACACGAGCTGCATGAACGGCGCCCGGATATTGAGCCGGAACCGGATCGGCAGTTTCGCGATGCGCTTCGTCACGAAGTTGCGGGAGGCGCCCTCGCCCTGACTGATACCATCGAACACGACCCGCGTGATGATCTCGCCATCGAGCGGACCGTCCATCTGGATAGCCATATGCTTGTAGTCGATCGAGCGCAGCGCATCGAAGGCGTAGTTGGCCATCGGCGAAAGGTCCTTGTAGGTGAGTTCGCCAACATAGGAGACGTTTCCGCCCGGCTCGCGCGAGGTCAGCCTGCCGCGCTCGATGCGCCCGCCGTCCTTGTCGAAGATAAGCGGCAGCCGCCCGTCGAAGGTTCCGGTCGCAGCGAGATTGCCCAGATCGAGTTGCTGGACGAAACGCGCGGCATCGATCCCGTCGATCACCAGCACATAGCGGACCGCATGATCGGTGCCGATCTCGATGTCGACCGGTCTCAGGCGCAGTGCCCCTTCCAGAAACGGCCAGCGCCCACGCTTCACGGCCAGAATGTTACCTTCGCGCAATTCGTAGGTGATGGTGCCGTCGGTGACTTCGATGCCGGGATTGATCGCCGCAACCTTCAATTGCTGATCGGGTGCTGTGACAAGCCCGAGCAGATCGGTGAACTCGATCGTGCCGCTTGCACCAGTCACAGGTCCGAAAGCAGCGGCGAAATCGAGGCCGTCCGTGCCGAAACGCCCGGTGCTGGTCACGCCAGCCTCGTCCCAGTCGATCCGGCCAGTGCCTCGCACCGTACCCTTCGCATTGGCGATTACGCCGAGAGCCAGTGGCGTGAGCGTGTCGGGCTGCACCGCATCGTCAAGTAGGAGGCCATCGACAAACAGATCGGCACTGCCACGTCCTGATGCGAGGTTGTGTCGAATGTCCGTGCGCAACACCTCGCGCTGGCTTTCCGGCTCGCGCAGCACCGCGCTGGCAGTGATGAGATTGTCGGCCAGACGAAGCGTGGCGTCGTTCGCGACCAGTGGTTCGAACCGGTCGACCTGCTCGCGATCCGATAGGCGCAACCTGCCCTGGGCAAGTGTCAGGACTTCGCCTGCGTAGCGCCAGCGGCCCGAAACTTCGGTCATGTCTAGCGGAACGGCATCCAGCGAGACTTCCGCGCCATCGAAGGCGCCGCCGATTTCACTGCCGACGAGCCCCGTCAGGTTGGCGACACGAAACCTGGAGGCCGTTTGCGCGGGTCCGAGCGCCACGTCGATTGTCCGCACGGCGAAATGTCCGGGCCAGGCCAGCCCGACCGGGCCACTCTTCAGACGCACCGGCGTCCCGCCCAGCTTGCCCGCCAGATCGAGCGATGGCGTGCCAGCCGCAATTTTCAGGCCACCCGCCCCTGACCGGACGATTGCGCCCCCTCGGGGCGGACACAGGGAAAGCGAACGCTTCGACAGGTCCAGCCCGGACAGGCGCAGGCGCTCGAAACTCACCTGCGTGCAACTACGCCAGACCGACAGCCCTGCAAGCTGCGACCAGTTGCCCTCGATAGGCAGCGAGAGATTCTCCGCTCGGGCACCGCTTGCTAGCTCGCCGCTCGCCAGCAGGCGACCGGCAAAACCAAGCCTGCCCGGCTTCTGGACGATCACAAGCTTGGGCAAGACGAGACGGGCATCGCCCGATGCATAAGCCGCCATGGCTATATCGGCGGCGAATCCATCCATGCCTTGCCTGCTCACCGTCCCGCTGATGCGCGGCAGGTTCGGCCCGCCAGTGGCGAAATTGCCAGCCAGCAATTGCGGACCTTTGTCTGTCATCTTCACCTGAAGACGCGAGAGCGAAACGAGCGACTGCCCGCTGGCGCCGCGCAGCACGGCACCGGGCACAATCAGGCTATCGCCCTGCGGGGAATGGCGCAGGTTTGCCGACACGGCAAAGTTCGCGCCCATTGCCTCACGGCGCAGCGCCGCACCGGCCTTTTGTGCCAACGCGGTGACAAAGCTGCCGTCTGCTTGCCGGGCAAGATCATCCAGCGTCCGGGCGAAGGGCGCGCCCAAGGCCACGACAGACCCTGAAAGGTCGCTTTCCACGTCAACTCGCGAAAAATGATCGAAAGACCGCACTCGGCCCGCAAGTTTTGCCTTGGGAATCCGAAGCTGCGGTGTCTCGATGGCTCGTCCGGCCAGATCGTAACGGGCAGTGAGCTTGTCGTTTCGCCAGCTAAACCGCGAAATGCCGCCAGCCCCCCGCATGGCATAGTCGGCAAGCCGGAGTGATCCGGCCTTGAGAACCAGCTTGCCCTCCGCACCGTTCATTGCAGCATCGCCCGTGACATCGGCCTGCAGATCGAGATTGGCGATACCAAGCCCTGCATTCGCGCATTTCAGGCTCGAAAGTCGCACAGGCCCGGTGAAGTCGGGTTTTTCCGCCGTGACCAAAATCTTGCCGAACAGGGTCAACCTGTCTGCGTCGCAGCCGCCGAAGCTTGCATCGGTCGACACGGCGGCCACCTGACCCGCGAATCCGCCGCGCAGATTGCCGTTACCCTCCAGTTTGAGGCCCAGCGCGCCGTGATCGCTTTCGATCAGGCCACGCCCATCCTCGATGGCGAGGTTCATGTCGGGCAGGCGGAAAGGCTCGTCGCTCTGCGTGAAGATCAGCGGGTCGAGTGCGCCGAAACTGAGCTTGCCCTTGAGCCACGTTCCATGAAGGCGCGGTTTTATGACCCGGACCGAGGTAATCTCGGGAACGCCAAAGCGGGGCCGGATCGCAACAATCAGCCGTTCAGCAGTAAAATCAGGCTGCTTCGGATCGCCGATCACGAGATTGGCAAGAACCTGCTGGCGAGGCCCGATAGATTCGATCCGGTAAGTCGCCGGTACGCCGCGCTTTTTCAGCTCGGAGGCAATCAGGTTGTGGGCAATCCGCTCTCGCGAGAACCAGCCAATGGCAAGCGCCAGCACCAGCAAGACGAAAATGCCGAGCAGTACGAACCGCCAGCGCGAGCGGCCCGACCCGGACTCGGGCGGGTCGACTGACACGTCCTGCTCGATTGGATCGTCACTCACGTCGCTTGCCATCGTTGCTTCACTTGCGCCCGCCGAAAGGGAAAGGCAATGAAACGCTTACATGGACGAACTGTTCGAAACCGGTGCCGAGCGGAAAGCTGAAAAGCCTGGACACGATGCCAGCGGCCACCGCGCGCGGCTGCGCAAGCGCCTGATCGAGGGCGGTTCCGACGCGCTCGGCGATCACGAGGTTATCGAATACCTGCTGATGACGGCGATTCCCCGCCGCGACGTCAAGCCACTGGCGCGCACGCTGATTTCGCGGTTCGGTTCTCTGGCAGGCGTGCTGAACGCCGATGCCCATGCCCTCGCGGGCCATCCCGGCATGGGCGAAACGAGCGCGGCTGCGCTGAAGATCGTTGCTCTTGCCGCCGGACGCATGGCGCGCCAGCAAGTGCGCGAGAAACCCGTCCTGGGCAGCTGGCAGGCGCTGATCGACTACCTCACCATCGACATGGCGCACCTGACGATCGAGCGGGTGCGCGTGCTGTTTCTCAACACCCAGAACATGCTCATCCATGACGAACACGTTGGCGACGGGTCCATCGACGAGGCCGCGATCCATCCGCGCGAGGTGATCCGCAAGGCGATGGACCTTGGCGCAAGCGCGCTCATCATTGTCCACAATCATCCTTCCGGTTCACCGCAGCCGAGCCGCGCAGACATCGAGATAACCAATCGGATTGCCGAGGCAGGCAGGCTGCTGGGCATCGTCGTGCACGATCACGTCATCATTGGCCGCGAAGGCCACACCAGCTTGCGCGCCAAGGGGCTGATCTGATGTGCGTCGCCGCGCTGGCGTGGCAGGCGCACCCGGACTGGCAACTGGTCGCCATCGGCAATCGCGACGAATTTCACGAACGACCGGCTGCGCCCCTTGCCCGCTGGGACGATGGCTCGGGCATCATTGGCGGACGTGACCTCAAGTCAGGCGGTACCTGGCTCGGCATTTCGGAAGACAGTCGATTCGTTCTGGTGACCAACCGCCGCGGATTCGGCGAGCCGCAGCCCGACAAGGCTTCGCGCGGCACGCTGGTGACGGATCTGCTGAGCGGAAACGGCAACTACTCAAATCCAGCCACTCTGGAACTCGGAGATTTCAACCCATTCAACCTGTTCGCCGCCAATGGAGACGGGCTGCACTTTCTCGCCAATCACCCCGAAGCAACGCGGACCATGCTGATTCCCGGCATCTACGGCCTGTCAAACGGGGCGCTAGACGAACCCTGGCCGAAGACATTGGCCCTCAAGTCCGCCCTTCTGGAATGGCTGGGCGGGGAGAGCGAAAATGCCGACGAACTGTTCGGACCGCTTGCCAGCGAGGCGCTTCCTGCAGTGGGCCTGCATCCAGACGCACCTTCCGACATTGCCGCCGAAGCCTTCGACACAGCGCCTTTCATCCGCCACCCGGTCTACGGCACGCGTTGCAGTACCGTCGTTGCAGTCGCTCGCGATGGGAAAGGCCGCATAATCGAACGCCGCTTCGACCATGCGGGAAATCCGACAGGCGACACGGACCTGAGCTTTGAATGGGCTGGATGAAGCCCGACGGGGAGAGAGAACAATGACCGACAAAGACCTGCAACGCCTGAAGGACGAGCTGGAAATCCGTAACCTTGTCGGCAAGCTGGCGACCATGGCCGATCTCGCAGAAGACCTGACCGAATACTTCACCTTCTGGACCGATGACGCGGTGTTCGACATGCGTGAGCCGTTCGGCAAGCAGCCCGATGACCCGCCGACGGCCTGGAAAGTCAGCGGGATCGAAGCCCTGCGCGAAAACCGCAAGCAGCTTCGCGACACCGGCTTTCAGGGGCCGGATACCAATGTCTGGCACGCCAACACCACTCTCCACATCACACTCAACGACGAGACCAATGCCGAGGCCGAATCCTATTGGGTGCTCTACGGCAGCAAGGACAAGGTCGAAGTGCTGCGCATCGGCCACTATCATGACAAGTTCCGCAAGGAGGATGGCCGCTGGAAGATGGCCTACCGGACCGTCACGCCCGGCCGCGCAGGAACGATCCCGCCGATGGCCGCCGATCGCTAAAGCCGCTCGCGGCCTTGCCATGCGCGGCTGCTCGCCCTAGCGGCTGCATCGCCAACCCCAACCGGAGTCGACGATGGTCCCTCGCTATGCCCGCCCCGCCATGACCGCCATCTGGGAACCGGAGGCACGCTATCGCATCTGGTTCGAGATCGA
>JAGREN010000006.1:0-20081 GCA_020446505.1 Novosphingobium sp.
GCGTCTCGTCGATCCAGAACGGATCGACCCGCACCTGACGAACTGGCACTTCTTCGGGATAGAACGCTTCCGATCCCATCGCAAAAGTGCCGCCCGAAATGGCGACCATTCCTTCTGGTACCTGTTGCACAGTGCGATCCTGAAACCTGCTGCTCACTGGTCAGCCCAACTGCGGCATGACCTTGTCGCTGATGACACGCAGATACTTCCACGCGATCTCTGGCGGCAGGCCGCCTGCCAGCGGCAGCAGCGAAAGTGGTGCACCGGTCTTCACATATTCGACTGCCTGATCGACGCTCATGATCCGGTGGCTGGTGTTCTGCGCACGCAGTTCCTCGACCGACTTGGCGAAAGATATGCTTGCGACATCGTCCCGGCCCTCGTTCCATTTCGCGTAGGTCGTAACGTCGTGCATGATGTAGGAGCCAAGCTCTTCCCATGCCGCATCAACATCCTCGGCTACGAAAGTTGTGGTCGGGGCCGTCTGCGATGGCAGCATGTAGAAACCGACCTCGTGCCCGTTGTCCCGGCATGCCTGCTCGTAGATTTCGCCGAGCTTCGGATCGTCGGTCTGCGCCATGAACATGAGCCCGTATTTGCCGGCACGGCGCGCCGCAGGCGGACTGCCCCCGCCCCAGCCGACGATCGGACCGCCCGGCGACACCGGCGGCGGCGTGACCTTGATCCGGCGACCTTCGTGGATAACCTCGTCTCCGCCCTTGATTTTCAGAAGCAGATCAAGCTTTTCCTCGGCGATCTTGCCGCGCTTGGTGAAGTCGACCCCGAACATTTCGTACTCATAAGGCACATAGCCGATGCCGCCGACGTAGCTCACCCGCCCACCCGAGATGATGTCCAGAACCGCCATTTCCTCGGCCAGCTTGACCGGGTCGTACATCGGCAACATGAAGATGGCGATCGCGATCGGGATCGTCTTGGTCCGCGCCGCCATGGCCGACGCCATGATCAGCGGAGAGGGAAGATAGCCGTCATCGCTCGAGTGGTGCTCGCACAGCGTCGCCGCGACGCAGCCGTTCTGCTCGCCCCATTCGGCCATGTCGAGCGCGGCGGCGTAGAGTTCCTTGGCGGGAGCGCCCGTATCGGGCGCACGCATATCGAAGCGCATGCTGAACATTGTCTCGGCCTTCCTCTCATTCGGTCCTGTCTGTGCGCGCCGTCATGCGCGATCGATCCCGCTTTGGGAAGGGGTTCACCGAGTTACTGGCCGATCCGACCAGAGAACGGCGCGGCGATACTGATGGCCAGCGATGCAGCTTCTTCCGGCTCGCCTGACTGCACGCCGATGTCGAGATCACGCTGCGATGGCCTGTCACGGAATGTACCATGCAATCGGTCCCACAGGCTGATCCCGCTCGACCAGTTGCTATCGCGCTCATTGACCGCCCTGGAATGATGGATGCCGTGCATTTCCGGCGTAGTGAGCAGCCACGACAGCTTGCGATCCCAGCCCCGCGGCAGGCGCAGATTGGCATGGTGAAACAGGATCGATGCGTTGAAGAAACCGCGCCACATCGCGAGCCCGCGCGGACTCGCTCCGCTCAGGCGCACCTGCACCAGCCGCCAGGGCAGCGACACGATCATGTCGATGAAGTGGAAGCGGATCGCAGTCGATGCGTCGAGATCGGGATCGACGTGATGAACCCGATGGATTCGCCACAGGAGCGGCACCTTGTGCGTGGCGACGTGCCAGAGATAGAAGGTGTAATCCATCACCAGGAGCGTCGTCAGCGCCTTTATCGGCCCCGGTACAAAGCCTGCCAGACCCCGCCCCCTTGCCACGTTGCGCTCCGCGATCCGCTCGGTCAGCGGCTTTTCGACCGCTTCGATCACCGCCGCACAGGCCAGTCCCATTGCCAGATTGTGTGCGGTGCGTGGCGCGACGGGCATGGTTCGCCGGCGCAAGGGGCGCTTGCGCTCCGCCACGACCAAAGCGCCGACTAGACCGGCTCCGGCTGCGAGCGTTGCGATCCTTCCAGCACGATTCATGGCCGCGACTGTGGCCTATGGGCAGCCGAAGGTCGAGCGGCTAGTCTCTGGCAATGTCCGCCGCTGAGCCGCCAAGGATCGTGATTTTCGCCCGCTGGCCGGAGCCGGGCAAGGTGAAGATGCGCCTCGCTGCGGATCTTGGCAACGAGGAAGCGGCGCGCATCTATCGCCGTCTGCTCGATCACACGGTGGCGGTCGCCTGCTCCAGCGGTCTGGCGGTCGAACTGCGCGTAACAGGGGCAAGCCCGGTAGAGTTCGCAGAAGTTTTCGGTCCTGGCATAACCGTGCGGGAGCAAGGCGAAGGCGATCTAGGCGAGCGTCTGGCCCGCGTTGAAGGCCCCGCAATCATAATCGGCAGCGACTTGCCGGGGCTCACGGCTGACCTGCTTGGGCAGGCTGCGAGCAGGCTGCAGACGCACGAGGCGGTGATCGGCCCGGCGAAAGACGGCGGATACTGGCTGATCGGATTTCGCGAAAACCTGCCGTGGCTGTTCTCCGACATGGCATGGAGCACGCCAGCAGTCCTGCCGGAGACGCTGACCCGCCTGAAGACGCACCGCATAGCACCGGCCATGTTGCCTGAAATGTCGGACGTCGATGAGGCAGCGGACCTCACCGACTGGCCGGAATTCGCGCCATGAGTTCCGTATCACTCGTCATCCCGGTTCTCAACGAAGCGAAAGCCCTGCCCGACCTCATCGAGGCAATTGCAGCGCTCGATCCACCGCCGGATGAGGTGCTGGTTGTCGACGGCGGGAGCCAAGATGCGACCTGCGAACTCGCACGCGAGGCAAACTGGCGCGTTATCGATGCCACACGAGGGCGTGCGACGCAGATCAATGCGGGCGTGGCAGCGGCGCGAGGACCGCTGGTGTGCGTGCTTCACGCCGACACCATTCCACCTTCCGACGCCATTGCGGTGATACGCGAGACACTTGCCAACACCCGCATCTCGCTCGCCGGATTCACCCCCCTCATCTGCGGCCCCGAAAAGACCCGCTGGGGCACCAGCTTTCACAACTGGATCAAGACCTGGTACGCGCCGGCGCTGCTGCGCCCGCACCTGTTTTTTCGAGGCGTTCGGCTGCTGTTTGGCGACCATGCGATGTTCTTCCGGCGCGAACAGTTCCTGGAAGTCGGCGGCTGCGATCCCGGGACGCCCGTGATGGAAGAGGCGGACCTTTGCATCCGTCTGGCAAAGCTGGGCCGGGTCAGGCTCGTCCCAAGGATCATCCGCACGTCGGACCGACGCGTTGCGGCATGGGGGCCGCTGCGCGCCAACTGGATCTATCTCAAGGTCGGCGTGATGTGGGCCTTCGGGGCGAGGCAGCGCCTAGCCCGACACTATCCCGACGTGAGATGATGGATTAGTGACACGCGGATGAGCGCGATCCCCTACACCCACGATGCCCTGGTGATCGGGGCGGGCGCAGCGGGTCTGACCGCTGCGGGCGGGTGCGCTCTGTTCGGTCTTTCGGTCGCCCTGATCGAGCAAGGCGCGATGGGCGGCGAATGCCTCAACACCGGGTGCGTGCCGTCAAAGGCGCTGCTGGCTGCTGCCGCGCGCGCAGCCGAGCGCGGCATGCGACTGGGCATCGACCTTGGAGAGCCTAACGTGGACTGGGCCGGAGTGCGCGCGCATGTCGACGGTGCGATCGCGGCCATCGAGCACCACGATTCTCAGGAACGATTCGAAGCGATGGGTGTCGAGATTATCCGGGCGCGTGCCTCGTTTCTTTCGCGAGACACATTGCGAGCCGGGGAACGCACGCTTCGTGCGCCGCGCATCGTCATTGCCACCGGATCGCGACCGGCCGTTCCGCCAATCGACGGCATCGAAAGCGTGCCGTTCCTCACTAACGAGAACCTGTTCCAGCTCGACGAACTCCCTCTCCGCCTCGCCGTCATCGGCGCGGGCGCCATCGGAATGGAAATGGCGCAGGCCTTTCGCCGCCTCGGCAGTGACGTAACCGTGATCGCTCCCGCTCGCGCTTTGGAACGCGATGATGAGGAGGCCGCTGCGCTGGTCAAGGCCTCGCTCGAATCCGAAGAAGTCCGGTTCATCACCGGCGAAGTGAAATGCATTTCCGGGTCAGCGGGCCAATTAAGTCTTGGCAGTTCGAACGGAGAGAAAATCGCAGCCAGCCATGTCCTCGTCGCCGCTGGCCGCAAGGCCAACGTGGGCAGTCTCGATCTCGACAAGGCAGGCGTCAAGACAGGGAAGGACGGCATCGAGGTCGACTCCCGCCGCCGCACGTCCAACAAGCGGATCTATGCGATTGGCGACTGCCGCGCCGGGCCTCGCTTTACGCATGTCTCGGGCTACGAAGGCTCGAACGTCGCACTTGAAATTGCGCTCGGCTTGCCTGCCAGGGCGGACTTCACCGCCCTAGCCCATTGCACTTTCACATCGCCCGAACTGGCGCAGGTCGGTCTGACCGAACATGAGGCGCGCGAACGCCATGGCGCAAAGGTTCGCGTCGTCCGTCAGGACTTTGCCGATAACGACCGGGCGGTTTGCGAAGGCAGAAGCGAAGGCTTCCTCAAGCTGGTGATGAAAGGCGGCAAGGTTCTCGGCGCGACGGCAGTGGGCGAACACGCAGGGGAGCTGCTCCTGCCATGGTCGCAGGTTATCAGCGGAAAGGCTTCGACCTTCGCGTTGGGCTCGGCAGTGGTCGCCTATCCGATGCGATCCGACATATCGAAGGAAGCCGCCTTCACAGCCTGGGAGCCGACTGTTTTCGGCAAGTGGCCCAGGCGCCTCGCGCGCCTCGTTGCCCGAAGCAGAAGGATTGGCCGATGAGCTGGAACGCTCCGACAGGTTCCTCTCCTTTCGCGCCGGAGGCACCCCTGCTTGCGCCGGGCAAGTTTGAAGACCCCCTGGTCACACTCGACGGCACTGAACGGGCTTCGGTGCCTCTGGTCGCACTCGAAACCCTTTGGTTCAACACAGGAACTCTCTGCAACCTCGCCTGCGCAGGGTGCTATATCGAGAGCAGCCCTACCAACGATGCGCTGATCTATCTTGGGGCCGGCGATGTCGCGCACTTCCTCGATGACATTGCCAGCAACGATCTGCCCACACGCGAGATCGGCTTCACAGGCGGCGAGCCGTTCATGAATCCCGGAATCGTGGCCATGCTGGGCGATGCCCTGTCACGCGGTTTCGAGGTACTGGTTCTCACCAATGCAATGAAGCCGATGAGGCGGCACGAAGCGGCGCTGCTTGCGCTGCAAGCCGATCATGGCGGGAGGCTGACCATTCGCGTCAGCCTCGATCACCATACCCGCGAGATACACGAGGCCGAGCGAGGGCCGGATTCGTGGCAGAAGGCGCTCGATGGCCTGAAGTGGCTCAGCACGAACGGGTTCTCGCTTGCAGTCGCCGGTCGTCTTTTGCCGCATGAAAGCGAGACAGAGGCGCGCGAAGGCTACGCGTCGCTGTTTGCGCAGAACGACATTGCCATCGACGCATGCGACCCCGCGCAGCTCGTGCTGTTCCCCGAGATGGACGCCAGCGCCGATATTGCCGAAATCACTGTCGATTGCTGGCAGATCCTCGGCAAGTCACCAGCCGACGTGATGTGCGCGACGAGTCGCATGGTGGTGCATCGCAAAGGTGAGGCAGCGCCGCGCGTGGCAGCTTGCACGCTGCTTCCGTACGACCCGCAGTTCGATCTGGGTGGCACTCTCGCCGAAGCCTCAACTTCCGTACGGCTCAACCACCCGCACTGCGCGCGCTTTTGCGTGCTTGGCGGCGCGAGTTGTTCGACCTAAACCTTTCTTGAGGAGGGGATCGATGATGGACCAGACACAGAGGCCGCCGCTGCTGGCACGCATCACGAAATGGCTGGGTCTTGCGGCACTCGCCATCGCGCTCATCGGACCTACACTCGCGCGCTATGACATTGTCAGCAAGATCGCCGGGTTCTCTGCGCTGCTGGGCGCTGGCGCCTTGTCACTGATCGGAATTCTCACAGGCATGGTTGCCCTGACAATCGCCTGGAGCAAACGTACTGGTGGCTCGAAGGAGACGCTTGTCGGTCTGATTCCGGCCATTCTGGTGTTCGGATTTCTGGGAATAGGCGCAGCGAGTGCTGGCAAGTATCCGGCGATTCACGATGCGACCACCGACCTCGCCGATCCTCCCGAATTCACGACGCTGCAATTACGCAAGGACAACCTCGCCGGAGTCGACACGGTGGCGAACTGGCGCGCGATCCATGCCGAGGCCTATCCCGATCTTGCCACGATCATCATGGACGAACCCGTGCCAGCCGTAGTCGCCAAGGCAGAGAAGCTGGCGAAGGATCGTGGCTGGACCGTGGCTGCGGTCGAACCGGCCGCAGGCCACCTCGAAGCTACTGCCGACGTCTCATGGATCCGCTTTCACGACGATGTCGTGCTTCGCGTCCGCCCGCTGGATGGCGACGCTCGCAGCGAAGTCGACATGCGTTCGGTCAGCCGGGTTGGCGTGGGCGACCTGGGCGAGAATGCCAAGCGCGTGCGCGCCTTCATGGCAGACCTGAAATCACTCCAGCCCTGAAACGAAAACAGGCGCCGATCGGGCGCCTGCTTCCTCGTCCGAACTGGTCAGTCGGGCTTAGTCGTAAGCACCGATCATCAGCTTCGCCATGTCGCCCGAAGTGACGGTGCCGCCTTCACCGCTGCCTTCGGCCTTGGCTCCGCCGAGGCCCTCGCGCGGGGTCGTATCGACGTGCGTTGCCTTGGCGCGAAGTGCGCCGACGTTGCAGTTCTCGCGGCCGCCATGCTGGGCGATGGCATCCGAGCGGAATGCCTTGAGCGCGTTCTGGTGGGTGATCTTGTCGATCTGCGCGTCGGTGAGGTGCTGCATGGTTTCCAGCAGCCGCTCCGGACAATTCGGCCAGAGCGTGTCCGAGTGCGGATAGTCGCATTCCCAGGTGACGTGGTCGATGTCCATGTGGTGCAGCATTTCGAGTCCCGCCGCATCGTCGAGGAAGCAGGTGTAGAAATGACGGTTGAACACGTCCGCCGGCTTTTCGTCACCGAAATCGACATTGGTCCACAGGCCATGCCGCTCGTTGGTGAAATTGGCGCGTTCGAGGAAATAGGGAATCCAGCCAATGCCGCCTTCCGAAAGGGCCACGCGCAGGTCCGGGTATTTCTTCCAGAGCGGCGAATAGAGCCAGTCGGCCGTCGCGTTGACGATCGAGATCGGCATCGTCGTGATCCAGGCCGAAATCGGCGAATCCTGTGAAGCGTGAGGCGCGGAATCGCCACTGCCGATGTGGCAGTTGATGAGAATGTCGTGATCGACAAACGCCTTCCACAGCGGGTTCCAGTATTCGCTATGGATCGAAGGCAGGCCGAGCTTCGTCGGATTGTCCGGGAAGCTGACGCCGTGGACGCCAAGGTCGGAGACGCGCTTCACTTCCTTCAGCGTCTCATCCATGTCCCACAGCGGGAGAATTGCGCAGGGGATGAGGCGTCCGGGCGCATGCGCACACCATTCAAGGATGTGCCAGTCGTTGTAGGTACGCGTGCCGATCAGGGACAATTCGCCCGGATCGTTGATGAAGGTCGCGCCGGCGAACTGCGGAAAGGTCGGAAAGTTGACCGAGCCGAACACGCCATTGACGTTCATATCGTCGATGCGAGCGGCAGGATCGAAACAGCCAGCACGCATCTGTTCGAAACGGGTTGGCTCCAGCCCGTATTCCTCAAGCGGACGGCCGACCACTGCGTTGGAGCCACAGGTCGGATGAATCTTGCCCTTGAACCACCAGGCATCCTTGCCATTGCGATTAATGACCTTGGGTGCTTCCTCAAGCCGGTCTTTCGGCCAGTGACGCAGGAAAGCTTCGGGCGGCTCGATGTTGTGATCGTCGACGCTGACGAGGACCATGTCGTTGAGTTGCATGTGTTTGGCTCCCAGATCGGCCATCCTTCACCGGCCGTTCGATGGCAATCTCTTAGCAGAAAACGCCGCGCTTGAAAATTGCGCAACATCAATTGCGCGCATCGCCGGGGCGAATTGAATGCCTTCAATCAGGAGCGATGACGCATCACGTTGCGGTCGCTGCCTCCTCGAACATGGCTCGCAATTCGGGCTTCATGATCTTGCCGTTGGCATTTCGGGGAAGGTTCTCGTCAAGAAACAGCACGCGCACCGGCACCTTGAACCTGGCGATGCGCGCGGCGACGTGCTGCCTGATCTCGTCCTCGTCGGCGCTGCTGCCCCGAGCGAGCCGCACGACTGCCGCGGGTTCCTCTCCAAGCACCGTGTGGGGAATGCCGACGACGGCAGCGTCCATGACATCAGGATGTTCGAAGATAGCGTTCTCGACTTCGAGGCAATAGATGTTCTCGCCGCCCCGGATCACCATG
Source organism: Novosphingobium sp. (assembly GCA_020446505.1). Taxonomy (GTDB): domain Bacteria; phylum Pseudomonadota; class Alphaproteobacteria; order Sphingomonadales; family Sphingomonadaceae; genus Novosphingobium. Next base: position 8,377 of record JAGREN010000006.1, read on the forward strand.
TCCTTGGCCCGATCGACAAGCGTGAGATAGCCTTCCTCGTCCAGCTTGCCGAGATCGCCGGTGCGCAGCCAGCCATCGACGAAGGTTTCGGCATTGGCTTCGGGCCGGTTCCAGTATCCCTTCACGACCTGCGGCCCGCGCGCCCACAGTTCTCCGACCTCGCCCGTCGCAAGCACCGTGACACCGTCGTCAGGATCGCGGATCTGGAAGCTGTTGCCCGGAACCGCGGTACCTGCCGTATCGGCATGCGTCTCGTATTCGAGGCCGCTCGCAGTCGTGAAGGTTGCCAAAGTCTCGGTCATGCCCCAGCCAGTGCTCATGCGCATCGCCGGGAAGCGCGCCTTGATCCGGCGAGTCAGTTCGGCCGCGGCAGGCGCGCCGCCATAGGCGATGGTCGTGAGGCTGGAGAGATCGGCATCGCTGCTTTCCGCTTCTTCCAGCAACTGCCAGGCGATCGTCGGCACGCCGCCAGTGACATTGACCTTCTCAAGCTCGATCAGACGCACTGCCTCGGCTGCGTTCCATCGCGGCATCATCACCACCTTGTAGCCACCGTTGGCCGCGAGGATGAGCTGGGTGACAAGGCCGGTCGCGTGAAACAGGGGGACCGCGACGAGATTGACTCGCTGCGGCGCGTCGAGCGGGCTGACTGGCGGTGGCAGCGGCTCGTCCCAGCGCAACATCGCGCGCATGATCGGCAGCGGGATCGCGCCGACATTGTTGAGAATGTTGCGGTGAGTTGCGAGCGCGCCTTTTGGCCTGCCGGTCGTGCCGGAGGTATAGAGGATCGCGATGTTGTCGTCCGGCTCCATCGCCAGCTCGGGAAGTGCCGCCTTCGGCAAATCGGCCCATTCGTGAGCCGTGCCGATCACCTGTTCGAGGTGCGAAATCCGCGGATCGGCTGACATCGGCCCGTCGAAACGCGACACGACCACGCGAGAAAGCTCCGGGCAGGCATCGAGATGGGGAGCGATAACTTCCAACCGCTCTGGATCGACGATGGCCACCTTTGCCCCGGAATCTGCCAAGCCGAACTCAAGCTCCGGGCCGGTCCACCAGCCATTGAGCGGCGTGACGATCGCACCGGCCAGCGCGGCACCGTAGAAGGCAACGAACCATTCCGGCAGGTTGCGCATCACGACGGCGACCCGGTCGCCCTTGCGGACGCCTTGCTCGGCCAACCAGTTCGCGAGCGCACTCGCCGCGCGACGAAAGTCTTCGTAGGTGACGCGCTCGTCCTCGTAGACGAGATATTCCCTGTCGGCATATTTGGCCGTGCTGTCGAACAGGTCACGAAAGGTCGCCGGGACGTTTGCGTAGACCGAGTATTCGCGGCCGTCGATCGTCACCTGTTCCATGGGAAAGCGGCCATCAGGCGCGGTCAGCAGCGCATTCGCTTCGGCAATGCTCATGACTGGCTGCGGAAATTCACTCATGTCTTTCGATCCTTCGGCTTGCTTGCCGTTACCTCTCACGCCACATGCCCCGATCGCACAAGCATGGCCAGCCCCATAGACCGCAGCATCGAGCGTCGGAGCGTTTTCAGCCAGCTTGGCGACCTGCCCTGAATGATCTAGGCCTTTGCCAAACCGGAGGGAGGGAATGGAAGGCCGGCATGGCAATCGGTTTTGATTTTACCGGCAAAGCGGTGCTCATCACCGGTGGCACGCGCGGGCTTGGCCGGGCAATGGCTCAGGGATTTGCCGAGGCCGGAGCGGACCTGATCGTATCCAGCCGCAAGCCAGAAGCCTGCGAAAAGGTCGCGGCGGAATTGCGCGAACTGGGCGGCAAGGCAGTCGGCATTCCGTGCCATGTCGGAGAATGGGATCAGGTGAACGCCCTTGCAGACAAGGCCTGGGAGGCATTCGGCAAGATCGACGTCCTCATCAACAATGCGGGAATGTCACCCGGCGCGCCTTCCTCGGTCGAAACCAGTGAAGCGTTGTTCGACAAGATCATCGCGGTGAACCTGAAAGGCGCATTCCGCCTGACCGCGCTGATCGGATCCCGCATGGCCGAAGGCGAAGGCGGCTCGATCATCAACATCTCGAGCACAGGGGCGCTGAGACCCGCCCCCGCATTTGCCCCCTATGCTGCCGCCAAGGCCGCGCTCAACACCGTCTCCGTGGCCTTCGCCAAGGAATTTGCGCCCAAGGTGCGCGTCAACGTCATCTCGCCGGGGAGCTTCGAGACCGATATCTCCGCTGGCTGGCAGGACCGTGAGACGATGAAGGCACGGATCGGCCTCAAACGCTTTGGCGACCCGCGCGAGATCGTGGCGACCGCCCTCTACCTTGCAGGCGACACAGCCAGCTACTCCACTGGCGCGAACATAACCGTCGACGGCGGCGCGTAACAGATCAGGATCGAGAGGATTAGAGAATGTGGGATTTCGAAACGGACGCAGAATATCAGGCCAAACTGGATTGGGCCGACACATTCGTGCGCGAAGAGGTCGAGCCGCTGCGGCTGATCCTCGACAACCCGTTCGACGTGAACGATCCCTATCGCAATGCTCTGATCCGCCCCTTGCAGCAAAAGGTGAAGGAACAAGGCCTGTGGGCGACGCACCTGCCGCCGGAACTGGGCGGGCTTGGTGACGGGCAGGTCAAGCTGGCCCTGCTGAACGAAATTCTCGGCCGGTCAGGAAACGCGCCGATGGTGTTCGGCTGCATGGCCCCGGACACCGGCAATGCGGAGATTATTGCCCATTACGGCACCGACGAACTGAAGCGGAAATATCTCCAGCCGCTGCTCGATGGCGAGCTGTTCTCGTGCTTCTCCATGACCGAGCCGCAGGGCGGTTCCGATCCGCTCGAATTCAAATGCACCGCCACGCTCGATGGCGACCACTGGGTGATCGAGGGCGAGAAGTGGTTCTCCTCGATGGCAAAACACGCCGCCTTCTTCATCGCGATGGTCGTCACCGATCCCGACGACAAGCCCTATCGCCGCCACACCATGATCATCGTGCCGAGCGATACTTCCGGCATCGAAATCATCCGCAACGTCGGCATCGGCAGCTGGGGCGAGAGGCTCGATCCGCGCGCCGAGCATGCGCACATCCGCTACAACAAAGTCCGGGTGCCAGTCGCGAATACGCTCGGTGCGCGAGGCGAGGCGTTCAAGGTCGCGCAGACCCGGCTTGGCGGTGGACGCATCCACCACGCCATGCGCACGGTAGGCATGGCGCAGGCCGCGCTCGACATGATGATGGAGCGCGCCGTCTCGCGAAAGACGAGGGGCCGCCCCTTGAGCGACATGCAGATGGTGCAGGAAATGGTCGCCGATTCCTGGCTGGAGCTCGAACAGTTCCGGCTCTTGCTGATGCGGACAGCCTGGAAGATCGACAAACTGAACGATTACAACAAGGTCCGTGCCGATATTTCCGCAGTAAAGGTCGGCATGACCAAGGTTCTGAAAGCTATCGCCGACCGCGCATTACAGGTCCACGGCTCGTTCGGCATCTCGGACGAAGCACCCTTCGTACACATGCTGCTCAATGCCTATCACGTTGGCCTTGCGGACGGCCCCACCGAACTTCACAAGTCGACTCTTGCGCGCCTTCTGCTGCGCGAAGTCGAGCCGTGTGAGGACGTGTTCCCATCCTACACCCGCTCGATCCGGCTGGAAAAGGCGCACGAGAAATATGGCGCGCTGATGAAGGAGCATGGCCGCTTGTGAGCATGGCTTCGGGCGAGGACGAAAACGAAGTCGCCGCCGTCCGTTCGGGCGACGAACTGGACTGGGCGATGCTGGAAGCGTGGCTGCGCGATAACGTAGCAGACCTGCCCGCCGCTCCGATGACCGTCGCGCAGTTTCCGCGCGGCACCGCCAACCTCACCTACCGTCTCGCTTTCGGCGACCTGCAACTGGTGCTACGCCGCCCGCCGTTCGGCAGGATCGCTCCCGGCGCGCACGACATGGCGCGCGAACACGCGATCCTGTCGAAGCTGTGGCGCGCGTGGTCCTGCGCGCCGCGCGCCTATGCGTTCTGCGAAGACGCGGAAGTGATCGGCGCTCCCTTCGTGGTAAGCGAATATCGAGGCGGAGGGCTGGTTATTTTCGGTGGCGCTCCCCCCTCGATGGCCGGCCTGCCCAATCTCGGCATGCGTCTCGCCACAGCCATGGCTGACGCCCTCTCCGACCTGCACAAGGTGGACTACGCTGCAGTCGATCTGTCCGGCCTCGGCAAGCCGGACGGCTTCGTCGAACGGCAGGTCGCAGGCTGGCGCGACCGCTGGTCTCGCGTCGCTTCTGGCGAATGCGGCGAGCGTTACGAGGTAATGGGGGCTCGCCTCGCGAGCGAAATGCCGCAATCCGGACCGCCAGCCATCGTCCACAACGATTACAAACTGGACAACTGCCAGTTCCTGCCGGGCCAGCCTGACAAGGTCGTGTCAGTGTTCGACTGGGATATGGCGACGCTAGGCGATCCGCTTGTCGATGTCGGTATCTGTCTTTCCTACTGGCGGTTCATGCGCCGCGCGGAAGACTTGCACCTGCCCGAAGGCCGCCTTTTCGCCGAACTCTATGCCGATCGCATGGGCATCGATCCCGACGCCCTGCGCTGGTACGAAGCCTTTGCCGACTGGCGCACTGGCGTTGCAGTGCAGCAGCTTTACGACCGCCATCGCAAGGGCAACAGCGCGGACGACAGGCTCGCCAACCTTGGCCGCTCGGTCGAGGAATTCATCGAAAGGGCAGAGACAGTGATGGACGGGGCAGCGACATGAAGGCTGAAGTTCCCCACTTGTCCCGGTCAGTGGAAGGCCGCGTTCTCTTTCTAACCGGAGCAGCGAGCGGCATCGGCAGGGCAACTGCTCACGTCTTCGCGCGCGAAGGCGCACGGGTCGCGCTCAGCGACATTGACGAGGAAGGCGCGCGAGCCGTCGCCGCTGAGATCGCCGCCAAGGGCGGAGAGGCTCATGCCTACGCGCTCGACGTGACCGATGGCGACGCAATTCTCGATACGGTCGAACTCGTCGCGACCGACTTTGGCGGAATCGACTATCTGGTGAACAATGCAGGCGCAGCCCGCCTGACCGCGCTCGATGCGCCCGATTTCGATGACATATGGGACTGGCAGATCAATGTGCTGCTGACCGCGCACCAGCGCGCCGTGCGGGCCGCCCTGCCCCATCTGCGCACCAGCAATGCGGCCCGGATCGTCAATATCGCCTCGACCGAAGCCTTCGGTGCGACCGCGCGCAACAGCGCCTACGTCGCGGCCAAACATGGCGTCGCTGGCCTGACCAAGGCGCTTGCGGTCGACCTTGGCAAGGAGGGAATCACGGTCAATGCGATCTGCCCCGGACCGGTGCTGACCGGCCTCACCGAAAAGATCCCCGAGAACGACCGCAACACTTTCGCCCATCGCCGCACGGCGCTGCGCCGCTATGCCGATCCGGTCGAAATCGCGCACATGATCCTGAGCCTGTGCCTGCCTGCTGCAAGCTACGTTACCGGTGCGGTGATTCCGGTCGATGGCGGCATGATCGCGCGCAACGCCTGACAAAAAGAGAGACGAGACGATGAAAGCCTGGTTGAGCAGAGATCCCGGCCCCGCCGATACGATGGAACTTGTCGAGATCGACGCGCCACAACCGGCTGCGGGAGAATTGCAGGTCGCCGTCAGCGCCGTTTCGCTGAATTATCCCGACGCCTTGATGCTGGAAGACCTCTACCAGACCAAACCGCCTCGTCCCTTCGTGCCGGGAACAGAATTTTCCGGCACGGTTACGGCGCTCGGCGAGGGTGTCACTTCCTTCAACCTAGGCGACCGGGTCGTCTGCATCGCCAATGGCGGGCTTGGTGAGACGACGGTCTGCAAGGCAGCGATGGCGGTGAAACTGCCTGACGCAGTCCCCTTCGATGTCGGCGCGACGCTCATGATGACCTACGGCACGAACATCCATGCACTGCTCGACCGTGTTCATCTGAAGGCAGGCGAAACCATGCTCGTGCTTGGCGCGGGCGGTGGCATCGGCATGGCGGCAGTTGAGCTGGGCAAGGCGCTAGGGGCGCGCGTCGTCGCGGCTGTCTCGTCGCCGGAGAAGCGCGATGCCGTGCTCGCTATCGGGGCCGACGAATACGTGATCTACCCGCGCGGCGATCTGGACAAGGCTGCTTCTCGCGAACTGGCCAACCAGTTCAAGGCGGCCTGCCCAAAGGGTTACGACGTGATCTACGATCCGGTCGGCGGCGACTATGCGGAACCTGCGATCCGCTCGATCGGCTGGGAAGGCCGTTATGCCGTGATCGGCTTTACGGCTGGGATCCCGAAGATGCCGCTCAATCTCACCCTGCTGAAATGCTGCCAGGTCATCGGCGTGTTCTGGGGCGCCTGGGCAATGCTGAACCAGGACAAGTACCGCGAAGAGATGCAGTTGATTTTCGACTTCGTGGCAGAAGGTAAGCTCAAGCCCCTGATTTCCGAGAATTTCGCTTTCGAGGATGCGCCGAAAGCACTCGCGCGAATGCGCGGTCGCGGAGCGGTTGGCAAGCTGGTGGTGACGGTCGCCGACTAGGTCAGACTTCGACCGTGTAGACCTCGTTATGGGCGATCAGCCCGTCCCTGAGGATCACGAAATCGAAGCCGCGCATGCGCTTGCCGCCCATGTCGAGGAACCAGCGCGCGCAGAATCCATCCTCGTTCGGCCAGATCGAGTCCGGCGTATATTTCCATTCAGGCACGAGCGGGAACATCTGCGCCAGATAACCGCGCATCGCCTCGCGCCCCTGCAGGCCCTTGCAGCTGGAATCCCAGTAGGAACAGTCTTCGGCATACATCGAGGCAACGCCATCGACGTCCTTGTCGGTCCACGCCTTGAGCCACCTGTCGTTGAAGGCGCTTTTTTCTGCGGGCGTCATCGCATGGGCTCCCTCATTTTGCGCCGTCGACGTATCCAGTGAACCCGGCGGGCTCATAAGGCCCCATCGCTATCTGTTCGAGCACGCCAATGCCCTCGCGCGACCCGTCGCTGACCCGGCAGACCTGCTGGGTATGGAAATGCGATGGCTGGAGCAGATCGATCGTCGCCGGATCGAAAGCCTCGTGCCCGATGGCGAGTTCGCCCTTCCACATGCCGTGGCCCCATTCGGGATGGGTGTAGCCGATGCCCTTCATGTGGAACCGCAGGATCGGATCGAAACTGACGCTACGCACGCTCTCGTCATGGCCAACCAGGTCGATCTCCGCGCTCGTGGCAAGCCGGGTTCCGGGACGATAGGTAATGCGATGGCGCGCCGTGGCGAGCCGGGTCATCTGACCGTCCTCTGCTTCCGGGCCTTGCGGCTCGTCGCGATGGAACGGCGCGGTCATGCCGTCACGGATCAGCGGGCTGCCATCGATGCCGTCATAGATGATCGCCTGGCTGATCTCGTCACCCCAGAACAGCGGCGCCCACAGGAAGAAGGCTCCGCCCTGCTTCTGGGGGGGAGCGCCGCCCGTGTCAGGCTCGCCGATCTTGCGGACACCCCAGGAGCGGTCCTTGACGCCATAGCTGTGCGCCGGATCGACTGTAATGTCGCCATCGGGGCTGCGGATCGTGCCGCTCCAGCGACCGAACTGGTCGAAGCGAGTGCAGTCCATGACCTTGCGCGGTCCGTTCCACAGCACCTGCCGGGCTTCCTCGATCGCGCCGGTGCGGGTTGAGAACAGCAGGTCGCAGCCAAGTCCGCTCTCGTTGTCGTCGAGCACTACACGGGTGCGTCGCATCGGTTCCTCGACGATCAGGCGGAATGGCCCCACCGACATGTCGGTGCGTTCGGTGGGCGCTCGGCGCGAGGCGAAGAAAGCGCGCTGCAAGCCACCCTTGCGGACAAGACTGAAGGCGCAATCGAGGATGCCGCGATGCGGGTAGAGCCCCATGGCAATGCCGAAGAACCATTCTCCATCGTCGGAAAAGCCGTCGAAGAAGAACCGGTCGTAAACATTGCGGTCGGTCGTCGCCGGATGCGCGATCGGCTCGGGCGTCTGATGGATCGGATAATCGTCGAGGAAATTCAGCACGGCGTGGCTCTCCCGTTTGCCTGTTTTCCAATCCGCATCAGTTCATCGTGAACCGGATCGGCAGCCGCTTCGGACCGTTGACGAAGACCGCTTCGCTCATGGCCGGTTCACCGTCAAGTTCGACGGATTCGAGCCTCGGCAGCAATTCCTCGAACAGGATGCGCATTTCCATGCGCGCGAGATACTGGCCGAGGCACAGGTGGTTGCCATAGCCGAAGGCAAGGTGACGGTTGGGCTTGCGATCGACGCGAAAGCTGTCCGGATCGTCAAACACCGTCTCGTCGCGATTGGCCGAACCATAGCACAGCATCAGCCACTCGCCTTCCCTGATCGGCGTGCCCGCTATCTCGGTATCGGCCGTCGCCGTGCGCATGAAATTGTTGACGGGCGTGGTCCAGCGGATCGCTTCGTCCAGCATCGAGCCGAGCAGAGCCGGATTGTCCTTGAGCTTGCGGAATTCTCCGGGGTTCTCCGCGAGCGCCCACATCGCCCCGCCCGTGGAACTCGACGTGGTGTCGTGCCCGGCAGTCGCGGTGATGATGTAATAGCCCATGGTCTCCATGTAGGGCATCGGCTCGCCGTTTATCTGGCCGTTGGCGATGAACGAGGCGAGATCGCCGGTCGGGTTCTTGCGGCGCTCTTCGGTAAGATCGTTGAAATAGGCAACCATCTCGTTGAGCGAGGTGAGGTCCACTTCCTGATCGCCCACCTCCATGTTGAAGGAGCCGCCGCCGCGCTGGTTGAGTTCCGGATCGGTGGAGCCGAACATCTCCTGCGTCAGCTTCAGCATCATCGCCTCGTCCTTTGCCGGCAGGCCGAGGATCTGCATGATGACGCGCAGCGGATAGAGCAGCGCGATCTGGTGGACGAAATCGCACTTGCCCCCGGCCTGGGCCATCTCCTCGACCATAGACCGGGCCAGCGCCCGCATGTCGGTTTCCAGCTTGCTGAGGTTGGCGGGCTGGAACCAGCCAGCCGTCAGGCCCCGGTAGAGCGCGTGCTCGGGCGGGTCCATGTCCACCAGTGTCTTGACGAAACTGCCTTTTCCGCCGGTCAACTCGCGAATTTTCTGCTGAGATGCCCTTGGCGAAAGCACAGAATACGGGCCGTTGTGGAACAGGTCGTTCTGGCGGCTAACCTTCTGAACGTCGGCATAGCGCGTGACCACCCGGAAAGGCTCGAAGCGGTGATGCTCCACCAGTCCGAGCGGATCGTTGGCGCGCAGCCACTTGTAGGCATCGTAGATGCTGAAATCGGCATAGGCCTTCGGGCTGACGATTGCCGAGGCGATATGGGCGGGAACTGCCATCATGGAATCCTCAGGGCGCCGGAATGCGCCGCCCGGCCACGCTAACATCAACTTGCTTGTTGTCCAACAAATATATTGCGGGAAGAAAATCCGCCCCCCGCACTAGCTCTGCGCGGTGCCCAGCCCTGTCCGAAGCAGGTTCAATGTGGAATGGCGCAAGGCTTCGAAGTCACCTGCCGGATCGACATGGTACTGCATCAGGCTGCCGAAGATCATGCAGCCAATCATCAGACCGGCCGAAGCGGGATCGGTATCGAGACGAATTGAGCCGTCTTCCTGTCCTCGCCTGACCCATTGCTCCAGCATGACGCGAACCTGTTCGTGGGTCTCAGCAAAGACGCTGCGCAAGTCGCTGGCCTCAGCCACAGACGATGAAAGGAGCATGAAGTAAGCGCGAGATTCCGGTCGTTCTGCAATGTCGGCCAGACCTGCTTCGACATAGGATAACACCGCTTCAATTCCGGACTTCGCGTCGTTGTCGGCCTGCCGCGCCAGTTGCGCCTGCCGCTCGCGCAGGGTTTCGACCAACGCTTCGATCAGCCGTGATTTCGTCCCGAAGCGGGAGGTGGCAAGTCCTCGGCTGAACCCGCCAGCTTCTGCCAGCGCTTCGAACGTGACTGCAGATACCCCGCCTTTTGCAATCACCGATATGGCCGAGGCGAGCAATGCCTGTTCGGAATCCTGCCGACGCTGCATCTGGGTTTTTCGCATGGGTTCGGCCAAGCACGTTCTCCGGCAAAATCTGATTTGTTGGACAACAAACAAGACCATGTTAGGCGGACGCGGGAATACAAGGCAAGAGGATGCGAAGCGCGATGAGCGGCCTGGAAGATCAGCTGGCGAGCTACCTCGCTCACCGCATGCCGCAGGCACGCGACGTCATTGTCGGCAACCTCGCCCGGATACATGGCGGCTCCAGTCAGGAGACATATCGCTACGAAGCAAGCTGGACCGAACAGGGCACGGACAAGGGTGGCAAATTCATCCTGCGCCGCGCTCCGGAAGCAGGGCTGGTCAATGCCGAGCACGACCTCGAATATTCCGTCTATTCAGCTCTCGACGGATGCAACATCCCGATTCCCAAAGCGCATTTCCTCGAACTCGATCCCGCCTGGCTCGAACGCCCGTTCTTCATCATGGACATGGCGCCGGGCAAGCCGGGCGATTTCTACGGCAGTGACGATCCCTATGACGGCCAGTCCGAGCGGGTCGGCGAACGATTCTGGACACATCTCGGGACGCTCGCAGCGATCGACACGAACGACCGCGAGGTCTCGATGCTGCGCGGCAAGTGCGATCCGCGGCCGGTCCACGAGCGTGAACTCGATCACTGGGAGCAACGGCTCGGCGAGGGCGAGGACGTGGTCGAACCGCTATTGCGCGCCGCCATTCGGTGGATGCGGCGCAATCCGCCCCCTCCCCCGAAGAAGCTTGCCGTCGTTCACGGCGATTATCGTTCGGGCAATTTCCTGTTCACGCCCGATGGCGAGATCAGCGCCATTCTCGACTGGGAAATGTGCCACCTGGGCGATCCGCTGGAAGACATTGCTTGGGCGCTGGATCCTTTCTGGTCGATGGAACGTCACTTCCCGCTCGAAGCCGGTCTCGGCTTGTGGGAACGAGCCAGCGGGATGACCATCGATCGCGACGCGCTCGACTGGTGGCGACTGTTCGCGGCGATCAAGTGCAGCGCGATCTGGACGACGGCGGAGAAGAGCTTTGAGGAAGGCACCAGCGATGAACTGGTACTGGCCCTCACCGTACTGCGCGCCGGGCCATATCATCGGCGCGTCGTACTCGATGCCATGGAAAAACGGGGAGTGATGGGATGAAACTGCGCCGCACCACCGTCCTTTCCGGAATCGAAAATGCCTTGCGAAAGAAGATCATTCCGCTGCTTGCGGATGATTTCGCCCGCAACGAGGTTCACCTCGCCGCCTCGCTGATCGGTATCGACTGCGCCGGACGCGACGAGGAGGTTGCGCTCCTGGTCGAGGAGCAGGACCGCATCCGCGCGCTATTTGCCGAGGCGGCCGGAAAGGTGGGCGATGCGGCACTCGCGAACCGGCTATCCGAAATGGCGAAGGCGAAACCGGATGACTTGCGGATGGGGGCGCTCATGGAAGCGACCGCCCGTCTGCGCGATCTGCTGGTAGAACTGCACATTTATGTGGAATCGCAGGACGAGCAGTGGGCCAGCGAACTCGATCGCGCGATATGGCGCCTTATCCGCGACAACGAAAGCGCTCGCAACCCGAAGCCCTGACCGAACAATGCGATGCAGGCGCGACGCTCCCTGCCCGCAAACCTCTTGCGGAACGGCGCCTTGCCCGCTACCTGCCCGTCCCTGCCCATCGGGCATGCGGAGCGGTGGCCGAGTGG
>JAGREN010000006.1:20136-67091 GCA_020446505.1 Novosphingobium sp.
CGAATCCCTCCCGCTCCGCCACGCAGTCTAAGTAATTGTCTTAATTTGATAAATGGCCCAGAAATGGCCCAGTTCCGCGCCGTTTTGCGCCTCTAGAGCGAGCGCGGAGAGCGGCCTCAATAGGCCTTTGGCACCATTTGGGGCAATTTTCTCTGTCCGCCTTTTGCGGGGTCGCTCTTTGCATTTGGGGCGACTTACGGCCGTGGATCGGACGAACCCCAAGCGGCGCCAAAGCGCCGCGTGACTGTCTACGTTCGCTGACATCAGATTCGGAGTGCTGATTCCTGTTCGGACCAATCGAGTGGAAGATCACGCAGGCCAAGCAGACGCTTGCCATCGAGCGCGGCTGGCTGGTTACCGGCAAGAATCGATTCGGCGATTGAGGGAGCTAGAAAGTTGAGGCGGACCACCCTGCCTATATAGGTTCCGGTCACGCCATGCCTGGCTCCAAGCTGCTTTGCGTTCATGCCGCTCTCCTGCATTTCGCGCCACCAAGTCTTTGCCTTGGCCAGCAGGCGGATCAGATGCTCCTGCGGATCCTGGACGGCTGCTCTGCCGGTGTTGTGGACGAGCTTCACAGCCAGCCCTGTGCGGCGAATGCGCGCATCGATGGTGATGGAGATGCTGTCGGGAGCCGCGGCTGAAGGTTCCGCGCCGAGCATCTCGGTTATTGCCGCAGCGTCAAATTCCACTTCGATCCGCTCGCGCTCCACAGTCACCCTGCCGATTAGCGCTCGCATGCTGCTGCGATCGCGCTTGCGCAGCTTCACCGCCACGCGCTGGGCTGATGTTTGTAGCTTCGCCATCCTGTCAGGGCGCAGTTCGATCCCGGCGCGGCAGGCCAGATCGAGCGGATCGTCGAACAGGGCTGCGACGCCTTCAGCCACTGCTTTCTCCAGCTCGAGAGCTGGCACGCGAAGGCGCGGTTCGTTGCTGCCGGACGTGCCAGCGCCTGCTTCGTGCTGAAGCGCCCTGCTCACATAGTAGCGGTAGCGGACCTTGTTCTTGGTTGCATGGGCCGCGACCAGCGGCTCACCAGTCTCGTCGAATATCCGGCCGGCAAGCAGGCTTGGCGACTTTGCCGTAGGGCTGCGCTGCTGGCCTTGCGTGTTGTCCGCCAGCTTAGCCTGTACCTGGTCCCACAGCCCACGATCGATGATCGCCTCGTGCTTGCCGTCATAGACCCTGCCCTTGTGATGGATCTCGCCAAGATAGATCGGGTTCGAGAGGATCTTGTAGATCTGTCCTCGAGTGAAGGCCCCTCCCCCCATCTGCCTGCCAGTCAGTGATCTGCGAAGCGGCACTTGGATGCGGTCGGCGGCAAGCTGCTCCGCGAGCAGCCGAACATTGCCGATTGCGAGGTAGCGCTGGAACAGCTCGCGGATCAGCTCGGCATGGTCCGGCACGATCTCCAAGCTTCTGCCTTCTGGCCGATAACCAAGCGGCGGGTTGCCGCCCATCCACATACCACGTGCCTTGGATGCTGCGATCTTGTCGCGGATGCGCTCTGCGGTTACCTCGCGCTCGAATTGCGCGAAGCTGAGCAGCATGTTGAGCGTGAGCCGTCCCATGCTGGTGGTGGTATTGAACGACTGGGTGACCGAGACGAAGCTGGTGCCTTCCGCATCAAATGCTTCGACCAGCCTGGCAAAGTCGAGCAGCGAGCGAGTCAGACGGTCCACCTTGTAGACGACGACGATGTCGATCCTGCCCGCCGCAATGTCGGCAAGCAACCTCTGCAGAGCAGGCCGTTCAAGCGTTCCGCCGGACAGCCCGCCATCGTCGTACTCCTGTGGTAGGAGCGACCAGCCTTCCGAGGCCTGGCTCAACACATAGGCGGCACAGGCCTCGCGCTGCGCATGGAGGGAGTTGAAGTCCTGCTCGAGCCCCTCCTCACTCGACTTCCGAGTGTAGATCGCGCAGCGCACCTTGCCCGTAGGGGTGCCAAAGCTTGATCCAGCATCGCTATTCGTCCCACTGCCTGTTGGCCGGAGCGCTGCCCTGGTCCTGCGACGAGCGACCTGGGTCACGCCGCCCTCTGCGCATCGCGAAGGCCGAAGAAGGCAGGTCCAGACCAGCGCGTGCCGGTGATCGCTCGTGCCACTTCGCTCAAGGAGCGCCACTGCTTGCCGTTCCAGCAGACCTCGCCCTGCTCGCCGATCGTAACGACATGCACCACGCCGCCATGCTCACGGGCCAGCCGCATCCCGGGTCGCACGTCCTGACCCGCTGCTTTCTTGCTGCCGGCACCCTCGAGGCGCTGGCGCGCCTGCTTCGACAGGCCGCCCAGCGCCTTGGCCTGCAGCTCGTAAGCTACCGCCAAGCGCAACATGGCGAGGCTGACCCGGGGCGCTGGCATGCCGGTGAGCTGCACCCAGCGCTGCTGCAGGTCAGGCTTATCCATGTCAGCAATCTCGGCAAGCTGGGCTTCGAGCTTACCCTTGCTCACCTTCACCGGCCTACCTCCGCGTCAGTTCGGTAGCAGGTCACATCGCCGCGCTTGGTCCTGACGATGGTGCGGCCCTTCTTGCGAAGGCCGGTCAGAGCCGCGCGCGTGGTGTGCGGCAGCCAGCCGGTCGCTTCGACCATCTCGTCGAGCGTCGCGCCCTGCTGTCGTTCGAGCAGGGCGACGACCGTGGTGATCTTGCTGCCTGTGCGAGCGGCGCTCGAGGTGGGCGAGGCCGCCTGCTCGGCAACGATCGGCTGACTGACCGCGTCCGTCGTGATGGCAGTATGAGTTGAGGCATCTACGACAGTCTGGCCCTCGACTGATCCGCTTTCATCGCCGTAGGCATTCGCTTCAAAGATATCATCTGACGCGCAAGCATCCGGTCCGCTGCCGATTGCCGCGCGGCCCGCCCCGGTTATGAACAGGCCGATGAGATCCCGTTCCTGCTCGCGCCAGGTCAGGCTGCGGTCGGTGACTGGCAGCTCTTCGATCAAGCCATGGCGTAGCAGCCCAGCGACCGCCTTGCCGATGCGAGCGCGATCCTGCGTGCACGTTTCGGGTAGCGGGATGAGGCTGCCGTTGTCGCGTGCGGCGGCGCTCGAAAGCAGCACTAGCTGCAGGTCGTTGAGTCGCATAGTCTTGGTCATGGGGTGGTACTCCGGTCGCGAAGCAGCACCATGCTGCTCCCACCACCTACAGCCCCGACCGAGCGCTTCGTGGGGCAGCAGCCGGACCTGCCGGCTGCGATTCAGTGACTCGACAAATGCTTGCCGCGCCCACGAAGTCGAATGGATTCTGGAGGGCTGTCGAAATACCGTTAATCGCGTCAATCAGCGCGGATCAAGACCAGCGCAGCCGCAGCGAATGCCTGAAGGTGACCAGCAACCCGCGCAAGCAGTTCGGCGCGAGCAATGATCGCAGCAGAGTCCGGCAAGACCAAAGCGAACTCAGGGCTGGAGTCTTCCATCAACCTGCCGGCTTCCAGCAGCAGCGCCACAGCCAGCGCAAACTGTTCATTCGTCGCTTCGTCCACCTGTGCGTGGGCGCAGCGCTTGCGCGGATGGAAGCGCGAATAGTGCTGAGCGCGCTGCTGAAGTGTCGATCGTTCCCCGTGCTTTCAGGCGAAGCGCCGGAGTGGGAATACAGCCTACAAGTCCGGCGACATGCGAGGCTACCTATGGTGTGGCAGGCGACAATCGCCCGATGACTGGCGAAGCCGTAAGCATGCGAGTAAGGTGCCACCGGCCTTTGGGCGAGGACCGTCGATCGGTCGTCTCGCTCTTCGGGCCACGCGAAGATATCCTAGCATAGGCGCTGTCAGTAGTCCCCGCCCCGCGCTAATGGTCAACCATGGAAAACGCACTGATGCTCCATCGTCGTTCTGCCACCGAAAATGAGGTGGCGAAAGTGCTGAAGGATTCCAGGTGAGCTTGCCACTCACCACGCCTATAAGGCGCTGGAGTTTTCCAATTGCCTTTTGCAGGTGATTTCCGGGCAACGCGACGCGGACGAAACAGCAGATCTCGAGCGCATTCCCTCCGGATTTGGAAGCACCTCTTAGCTTCGCTTAATCTGAATGCCTTCATATCACCTAGATTTCTTGACCCTTTGGCTGCCGAGATCGGCCATGATCACGATATCGCGAGGCAAAAGGATGTCGGTTAATTGCTAAACAGGCGAGCGATCAAACCGCCGTCCTGCCAACGTTTTCGCGGTTCTTGAGCACTACAACCGGTCCTTCGAACGCGGCCGGAGCGTCGAGGATGGCGCAGGCGTGCTCGCCGCATTCAAGATCAGTCAGCCAGCTATCCTGCGCAATCGCGCGTTTGCTCTTGCCGTTGACCATCGAGACGATCTGCATCTGCCGGATAGACCGATCCGGAAATTCCTTCGCCAACCCGCGATAGAAATTCCGCAAGCCCGCCTGCACGATCGACTGATGAGTTCCATTTTTCGGAACCCAATCGGCCATGCCGCCGCCGATCCCAAGAAGAACGCCGTCTGGCCGCATCACATCAAGCGCGGCCTTGGCGGCATGGAAGTGCGAGACCACGTTGCTCCGAAATAGATCGACCAGACTATCCTCGTCATTGTCGAACAGCGGCTGCATCCGGGCGGGCGCGTTGACCGACACTACCACGCCATCGAGACCGCCGAGCTGCGTCTCGCCGCGCTGCATTAGCGCGGTGGCAGCCGATGGCGAGCCGACATCGCCAGCGATCGGAAGGATGTCCGGAAACTCAACTACCAACTCGTCCAGTTTCGCCGGCGACCGGGCAGCGGCGGCGACGCGCCAACCCCGAGACGTTGCGGCTGCGACAATGCCCCGCCCCACGTCGCCTGTCGCACCAATGATCAGCAGAGTTTTTCGCTTGGCCATGTTTGTCTTCCTCCCATCCCAGCTATCGGATCCGGCGCAAAACACAAAGCATGGCGGAGAGCACATATGTGTTAGTCGACAAATTGACAGCAATCCGCTTCCTTCGTTCCACGATACCGGCTTACGAAGAAGCCGAATGATGAGAGATTTGCCTCAATGACTGATCTTGTTCTGAGTGAACTGCGCGACCAAATCGGTATCGTAACGCTCAACAATCCGGCTCAGCGCAATGCGCTGAGCGTCGACATGCGCATACAGCTCGCTGGTGTCGTGCGCGCGCTATGCGAGAACGATGACTGCCGCGCGATCATCCTCACCGGGGCCGGCGGAAATTTCTGCTCGGGCGGCGATCTTAAGTCCCGCCTTTCGAACGTGGAGGAACCTCCACAAATCCGCACGCCGCGCTTGCTTTCCATGCTGCATGAAATCATTCGTCTCATCGTCGATGGCGACAAGCCAGTGATCGCCGCGGTGGACGGACATGCGACCGGGGCGGGGCTGTCGATCGCTGCCGCTTGCGATTTCATAGTGGCTGGTCCGACCGTGAAGTTCTGCGCCTCCTACGGCCGGGTCGGCCTCATCCCGGATGCCGGCCTGCTTTGGTCGCTTCCGCGCAGGATCGGCGCAGTCCGCGCCCGCCATCTTATTTTGACCGCTGCGCCCGTCGATGTGGAGACGGCAATGCGAATCGGGCTTGCGGACATGGCGGCCCCGCCAGATAACACGGTATCCGCAGCGGTCGAGATCGCCCAAAGCTACCTGCGAGTCGCCCCACTCGCTGCGACCCGCGTGAACGAAGTGCTTTCCAACGAAGGCCTGACACTTGAAGAAGCGTTCCACGCAGAGCTGCGCATCCAGCCAGAACTGACCGGAAGCCTTGACTACATGGAGGCGCGCGCCGCCTTCGCAGAAAAACGGCATCCCCGTTTCATGGGTAAATGAGAACTCACGGCTGCGATCACGCTAGGCTGGCGAAGTGGCTTCGCGCCTCTGATGTCAGTTCGACTGACGCCTTGAGGGCTGCGCTCGCGTGGACCAGCGTGCTGGCCGACAGGACACGGCAGACACCGTGCTGATAGATCGCCTGATCGAAAGCCAGCGAAGTCCGGCCGATCCTGGCAACGCGCGACGCGATGACGACTTCGCCAGGCCAGACGATCTCATCATGATAATCGACTTCGACGCGCACCAGCACGAAGCGGCACCCGGCTGCTTCAGCCACGAAATCGCCGTATCGCAGCAATTCGGAACGTCCCGATTCAAGAAAAGTGTTGATGACCGCATTGTTGACATGTCCGAAGGCGTCGGTGTCGCCGAACCGCGTCTTCTCGGTGGTCAGGACCGGGAAATCACCGATCTGCGGCAAGGCGCGTCGTGCTTCGACCATCGTTCAGACAAGCCTGAACACGGGGATGAACACGTCGTCGTTCTTCTCGAACGCGACTTCAACCGCCGCGCCGATCGCTACGCACTCGACGGTTTCGGCAAGGATGCGCGCCGTGATCCGGACACCTGGCTGATCGTCCAGTTCGACGATTCCGATGGCATAGGGGACTGCGAGGCCCGGAACCCACGCCTGGCGATTGATGGTGAAAGTGGCGACTGTGCCTTTGCCCGATGCAGGCCGGGCCTCGACGTCGCGGGACAGGCATCTCGGGCAGATAAGCTGCGGCGGATGGATGCGATGATCGCAGGCGTTGCAAGCGGTAATGCGCAATCGCCCGTCTGCACCGCCGGTCCAGAACGTTTCGGTTTCGGGTGCCACGGCGGGCAAGGGAAAAGGGACAGTCATGCTCTTGCTCTCCGATCAGCGGTTCGACGCCCCGGCGTTCGAACCTGCACGGCCTAAAGCGAAAGAAGGGACAAGGCGATATGTTGAGTGCATCCATCACAGGTGTAGGAATGTCGCAGGTTTCGCGCAGCGTCATACGCCCCTGCATGGATCACCTCGCCGACGCCGCGCTTGAGGCGATGGCCGATGCCGGCCTCACCCGCGACGATATCGACGGGATTACGACCTATCCCGGCAAGACCGATGCGAGCACCGGCATGTCGCCGCTGGGCTGCACCGAAGTGCGCGATGCGCTCGGCCTCAAGACCCGCTGGCACAGCGGCTCGTCCGAAGGGGCCGCCCAAATGTCGCCGATCATGATCGCGGCGATGGCGGTCAGCACCGGACAGGCGCGCCATGTCCTGTGCTTTCGCGCACTCAGCGAATACGCGGCGCAAGGCGGCGGGGGCCGCAGGGGAAGCGTCACTGTCAGTCCCGAAGGGTTGAGCAACTGGACCCAGTGGCTCGTACCGGTAGGGGCGCTCTCCGCGGCTAACTGGGCTGCACAGTACGCGATGCGGCGGGTGCATGAATTCGGCGTGACACGCGAAATGCTGGGTGCACAGTGCGTGCTGCAACGCGCCAACGCGCAGCACAATCCGCGCGCCATCTTCCACGGCAAGCCGCTGAGCATGGCAGACTATCTGGGCACGCGGATGATTTCCGATCCGCTTTGCATGATGGACTGCGATGTCCCGGTGGACGGAGCCTGCGTGATCATAGTCTCGGCTTCCGACGCGGCTCGCGATTGCGCCAGAAAGCCGATCAGGATCGCCGCCTTCAGCGCCGCTTTGCAGGGGCGCGACAGCTGGGATCAACGCCCCGACTTGACGCAGATGGCATCCGAGGACTGCGGGCGCGACATCTGGAACAACACGGATTTCGGTCCCGGCGATGTTGATGTGGCCGGGCTGTATGACGGGTTCAGCTGCTTCGTGCCGATGTGGCTTGAATCGCTTGGGTTCTGCGCTCGCGGTGAGGGCGAACGCTTTATTGCCGACGGCCAGACGCGGCTTGGCGGTTCGCTACCAGTCAATACCGGCGGCGGGCAACTCTCGGCCGGGCGGCTGCACGGTTTCGGGCACCTGCACGAGGCATGCGTGCAATTGCGCGGCGATGGCGGCGGCCGCCAGGTTCCCGGTGCAAAGACGGCGATCGTCGGCATGGGAGGCGGCGCGCTCGCAGGCGCGATGCTTCTGCATTGCGAATAGGAAGACTCCTGCGCGAATGCCAGCCCTGGATCCGGCTGTTGGCGGGGCTGGCCTGGTGGCTGAGGGAGCGGGCGCAGCAGATCATGGCGACGGGACGCGTCTAACCTCGTGTTTGATCACAGGCGGGATGGTTTCGCCGGGCGGCGGTCGGAAACATGATCGGTAGTGTAGGAACCCGCGCAGGAGGAGCGCCATGCCGGGACCGCTACAAGGTATCAAGATCGTAGAAGTTTCCATGTGGGCCTTTGTGCCTTCGGCGGGCGCCATGCTCGCTGATATGGGCGCCGACGTCATCAAGATCGAACCGGCCTCGGGCGATCCCATGCGAGCGCTGAACATGGCTGGCATTGCGCCCGGAACGGGCGGCTTCACCTTCATGTATGAGATATGGAACCGCGGAAAGCGCAGCCTCGCCCTGGATCTGGGGGCGCCAGACGCCAATGACGTACTGCATCGCTTGCTGGAAGACGCCGATGTCTTCCTCACAAGCCTTCTGCCTGCGGCGCGGCGCAAGCTTGGTATCGATGTAGAGGACCTGCGCTCCAGACATCCGAATCTGATTTACGCCGTCGGCAGCGGACAGGGCGCGCATGGCCCCGACGCGGAAAAAGGGGGGTACGATTCCATCTCGTTCTGGTCGCGCAGCGGGGTGGCGTCGGCGGTGACGCCCGATGACCTGCCCTACCCGCTAGCCATGCCCGGCGGCGCGTTTGGCGACAGCCTGAGCGGATCCATGCTGGCGGGCGGTGTCGCCGCCGCGGTCGCACAACGCGCCCTGACCGGAAAAGCTTCAGTCGTCGATGTGGCGCTGCTCAATGCCGGAATGTGGGCCATGCAGCCCGGGATCGTCGCCTGCAATCTCGTCGGCATGGATGAGATGCCCAAGGCCGGGCGGCTCGGCCTGCCCAACCCGCTGGTCAACAACTACCGCACCGCCGACGGACGATTCATCGCCCTGTGCATGCTTCAGGGGCAGCGCTACTGGCCTGGCCTGTGCAAGGCTCTGGGGCGGCCTGACCTGATCGACGATCCACGTTTCGACAGCGATGCCAGCCGCGCGAAGAACATCGAGGAATGCGTTACAGTGCTCGATGGCATCTTCGCCACCAGGACACTGGCGCAATGGCAGCCGATCCTGCTGCAACAGGACGGCCAGTGGGACGTGGTGAAGAAAGTGCGCGAACTAGCCGAAGACGAAGACGTGCTGGCCAATCGGTTCATCCAGGATGTCGACTATGGGGATCGGCGCTCGATCAAGATGGTCAGCACGCCTGTCCAGTTCGACAGGCAGGCACTTGCCGCAAGGCCCGCCCCTTCTTTTGGCGCGCACAACTACGAGATCTTGACCCAACTTGGATACGATGAGGACGCGATCATTGCGCTGCAAGTGTCGGGCGCCATCATCTAGGCCATCCACCGAGATCCGGTGGCGCAAGTGGAACTGCATCAAACAACTACGATTCGTGGCTCGCGACCACCAAGTGGCCGCGATGAACAGTCATCCTATACCTGTTGATCTGATCCATCCGGTTGCACGCGTCGTCGATGCGCAGCAAGGATCGGACGTTGCATTCTTTGACAGGTGATCGATGTCGCTACTCTATGATGACGCCCAGCTGGCGATTGCGGCCGAATCCCGGCGCGTACTCGAGGCGCGGATCGCGGCTGAGGGCCTGCTTCCCCTGCTGGAGCGGCAGGACAGGTTCCATGAACCCTTCTGGGAAACCGCCAAGCAACAAGGATGGACCGCGCTTGCCTTGCCTGAAGCTTGGGACGGTCTCAATCTGTCTCTGGTTGAGCTGGGTCTGATCGCGTTCCAAGCGGGACGCACCATTTCCGGAGCGCCATTCCTTACAAGTTCCTATGGCGCAGCGCAGGCGCTGCTCAACTATGCGGCCGACGACCTGAAAAACGAATGGTTGCCGAAGTTCGCGAGCGGGGATGCGATTGGCGCGGTCGCTTTCGCCGAGCAGCAGGATGTCATCCCCACCAGATCTTCGGTAACATTCGCAAACGGCAAGCTCGACGGATCGAAGCCGTCGGTTTCGGGGGGGGCAAGAGCAGACATCGCGATCGTGCTTGCGAGCGAGGCAGGGAAGCCGGTACTCGTCGCCGCGCCTCTCGAAGGAGTGGTATGCCATGTCCTGCAGACCTTCGACAACAGCCGCTGCACCGCCGACTTGCATTTTGCCCGTTCGCCTGCGGTCGTGCTCGTCCGAGGTGGAGGCGCGCTAGATGCCGCTCTGCACATCCTTGCGCATCAGGCGGTGGTGACTGCGCATGAGCAAGCCGGAGGCGCCGAGGCGCTGATGGAACGCGCCCGCGATTACGCGCTCGAACGCAAGGCATTCGGGCAGCCCATCGGTGCGTTCCAGTCAGTAAAGCACCGCATTGCCGAATTATACGGACTAGTGGAACTGGCAAGGGCGGGCGCGCTCCACGCTGCCTCGCGCGAGGGTAAGGACGACTTCCTCAAGGCAGCCGCCGCCGCCCGCATTCAGGCATGCGAGGCATATGACACTGCAGCGCGAGACTGCGTTCAGGTTCACGGCGGGATCGGTGTCACCTGGGAAGCCGGGCTTCACCTCCATATGCGCCGTGCCCGCACCTTGGCAGTAGAGCAGGGGAACGCGCTGTTCTGGGAAGACGTCCTGGTGGATCAGCTTGCAGGAGCCGCAGCATGAGCGACATCGCACAATACAGCGATCGGGCCAACGCCTGGCTGCAATCGGTCGCTGGTGAATTCGGCAGCGTGTCACGCAAGGGGCTGAACGAGAGCGAGGATCTCGCGCTGGGTCGACGCTATCTCAAGGCCCGGTTCGACGCTGGCTATGCAGGCATAAACTGGCCGGTCGAATTCGGAGGCCAGGGCATGACGCATATCGAGAAGGTCGCATTCGAGACGGAGGAAATGAAGTACGGCATGCCGACATCATATTTCGGCATCAGCCTCGGCATGCCGGTCCCGATCATGATGAAGTTTTGCCAGGACAAGGCATTCGTGCGCGAACGCGTGCTCAAGGCAATGCAGGGCGAGGAAATCTGGTGCCAGCTATTTTCCGAACCCGCCGCAGGGTCGGACTTGGCCGGGCTTCGGTTGCGCGCGGAGCAGGATGGCAACGGCTGGAAGCTCAACGGACAGAAGCTCTGGACGAGCTACGCACAATATGCCGACTATGGCGTGATCGTGGCGCGGACCGATCCGAGCGCACAGAAGCACAAGGGGCTGACCTATTTTTGGGTGGATATGAAAGCACCTGGCGTAACCGTCCGGCCGATCAAGCTTGCAGGCGGTGACAGCCACGTCAACGAAGTCTTTTTCGACGATGTGCGCATCGATGACAGCCACCGACTGTCGCCAGTTGGCGGCGGCTTTGCAGTGGCGATGGCAACGCTCATGATCGAGCGCTACGTCGCTACCGACAGCGCCGGGTTTGGACCGCACCTCGATCTGTTCGTCAGCCTTGCCAAGGATCTTCGCCTTGGCGGAAAACCGGCGATACAGGACGGCCGCATCCGTTCCGCCCTCGCGCGGAATTACGCGATGCGCAACAGCCTCGACGCGATCACCGCCCGGGCAATGATGATGATGAGGGCTGGCATGGATCCGGGACCGGAAGGCTCGCTAAACAAGCTGGTTTCGGTCCGATCGCGCCAGAAGCTGTCCGAACTGGCGATTGATCTGCAAGGGACCGACGCATTACTGTTCGATGAGCACGCGCCCACGCAGGACAACTGGCAGACCAGCTGGATCAACGCGCCCACCGGGCGCATTGCCGGCGGCGCGGACGAGATGCTGCTCAACACCATCGCCGAAAAAATCCTCGGCTTGCCGCAGGATTATCGGCCAGACAAGGGCGTGCCGTTCAACCAGATCCCGTCATAACGTCGCCGATTGACGGGAGGGCGAAGGCAGCGCTTTTGCCGCCTTCACCCCTCCCCCGCAATAAGCTGCGCGGTTATCGCGCAATGGCGGACGAAACTCCGCTAGGCGACCTCGTCCAGACGTCCGTCATATTGCGCCACATCCGTCATCATCCTGACGATATCGCCCGAGGTGACGCGGCGCTCGACTTCGCCATCGGCAAGCGGCGCTGGACCGCCGAACGACTTGGGCACCGTGTCGACATGAACGGCCTGGGCGCGCAGCGCGGCCACTGTGCAGTTCTCACGCCCGCCCATCATCCCGAACGCATCGAAGTTGGCGCGCTTGAGAGCGTTGCGATGAGTAATCTTGTCGATCTGTTCGTCGCTTAGATGCCTGACTGTTTCAAACAGTCGGTCGGCGCTCTCGGGCCAGACGGTGTCGGAATGCGGGTAGTCGCATTCATAGGCGATATTGTCTTCACCGATCATGTCGATGTTCTTCAGACCGAACGCATCGTCAATGAAGCAGGTAAGGAAATGTTCTCGGAACACCTCGCTGGGCTTCTTCCCGCCGAAGTCGGCATGTGTCCAGGCCTTGTGATGCTCGTTCACGAAATCGGCTCTCTCTAGGAAGTAGGGTATCCAACCAATTCCGCCCTCCGAAAGCGAAATCTTGAGCGGATAGCGCTTCAGCGCATCGAGGTGGAGCCAGTCGGCCGCCGAATTGACAATCGAGATCGGCATGGTGGTGATCCACGCGTCGATCGGCGAATCCATCGAGGCGTGCGGCGCTTGCGCACCCGAGCCGATGTGGATGTTGATGAGCACGTCATTATCGACGCACGCTTTCCAGAACGGATCCCAGTGCTCGCTATGGATGCTGGGATGTCCCTTGGTCGCAGGGTTGTCGCTGAACGTGATCGAATGGCAGCCCTTCCGGGCGACCCGTTCAATCTCGGCGACTGTCTCCTGGACGTTCCAGAATGGCATGACCGCAGTCGGGATGTGCCGTCCCTTGTAGGTTCCGCACCATTCGTCGATGTGCCAATCGTTGTAGGCCTGAAGGATGATCCGGGCGAGATTGAGATCCTCGAACTTGTGGAACAGGCCGCCATCGAACTGGATCACGCTCGGGAAGTTGATCGACGCAAGGATGCCGTTGGCATTCATGTCGTCGATCCGCGAATGGATGTCCCAGCTACCCTTTCGCATTTGGCTGTAGGATACCGGCTCGCAGCCGTATTCTTCCTTGACGCGCCCAACCACGGCATTGAGCCCAATGTTTCCTGCACGGCGGCCTTCGTATAGCCAGTACTCCACGCCGTTCGCATCCCTGCGCAGTTCGGGCATAAGATGCTTGTGCTGGGCCGACGCGTTGTTGCGGTACATGTCCGGCGGTTCGACGATGTGATCGTCCACGCTGACAATGATCATGTCTTCGAGTTTCATCTCGCGGTTCCTCTCATGAGTCACGGTCGCAATCCAAAGGCTAAGGAGGGCAGCATACGCTCTCGACGATGTTCAAAAAAGCGTGCAGGGGTCCGCTCGGCCCGGCATTACCGCAACATCATATATGTGTGGCGATTGGCCTTGAGCGCACGTGAAGATGGAGCCGCGCCACGCACAGCGCACGATGCGAATGGATCAGCTGACCCTGGGCCTAGCGGGCTGCGGGAAGCGCTCCATGAAGGCGCGGGCCAGTTGCAGCATTCGCGGCTCGCTGTCCGGTTTTCCCACGATCTGAAGTCCGACCGGCATGCCATGGTGAAATCCGATCGGGACACTGATTGCCGGCAGCATGAGCCAGTTAAACATGAACGTCGTTGCCGTGTACCTCGGCGCGAAGGACAGGCTCTTCCAGCTCTGGTTCCACTGCTCGACCGTCAGCGCGGTAAAGGCGGCTGTCGGGCTGAGCAGAAAATCGTACTTCTCCAGCTCGGCATCGAACAAGGCCCAGTTACGCTGGCGCACCTTCAGAGCGGCGCGAACCGCATCGGCAGGCTGGTCCTGCAGATCGTAGAACGCCAACGTCGTCGTCACGTGCGGCCAGAAGCTCTCCGCCCTGATGTCCGAGCTCTCAACCCGCGCGCCAACCTCGCTCATCCGCAGGGCCGCCTGATGGGCCAACGCGATGATCGCGGGCGTCTCGTCGCTGAAGAACTGCCCGGCGAAGCCGAAGTCGGGCGTCCAGCCCAGCCGCATGTCGACGACCGGCCTCTCGATCGCGGTAAGGTACTCGGGCGGCGGACCGTGGTGCGTGGACAACATGTCGCGGCCGTCCGGCCCTGCGATAGCTTTCATGGTGATCGCGACATCGTGAATGTCGCGCGCGATTGGGCCGAACGATCCGGTCAGGAGCCGGAAGTACTGCTTGTTGTAATCGACGTCGGGAACCCGGCCGGCCGTCGGGTGGATGCCGATTACGCCGCACAGCGCTGAAGGAAGCCGGGTCGAGCCGCCGCCATCGCTTCCCAGCGCAAGCGGGACCATCGCGGACGCGACCGCTGCGGCCGAACCCGCGCTCGACGAGCCGGGCACGCGAGCGGGGTTCCAGGGATTGCGGGGATGGTTCGTCAGATCCGGCATGCCAACACCGATGCCCATGCCCGGCATCACCGTGGTGCCGACGATCACCGCTCCGGCGGCGCGCAAACGCTCCACGCAGATGGCGTCTTCTTCGCCGATAACGGTCGCTCCGGTTTGCTGAAGGCCGTGTCCGTCCGCGAAAACGCCTTTGAGACCCTTGACCTTGATGTGCTCCTTTATGGCGACGGGAACGCCAAACAGGGGGCCGGGCGCCGTCCCATCAGCGCGGGCCGCATCAAGCGCACGCGCCTGGGCACGCGCTCCGTCCGCATCAACATCGCGGAAAGCATGCAGTTGCGGATCGAGCCTTGCGATCCGCCTCAGAAAGTGATCGGTGATTTCAGCCGCCGAGACTTTCCCGCCAACAATCGAGTCGCGGATCTGGCCTGCAGACATCCAGGTGTAGTCGGCCATCCGCTGCGGGCTGCCGTCCAGCGCAATCGCGGAACCTGCCAGTAAGGCCCCTGTCGTGGCAACGCCGACCACCGCCATGGCCGATCGCCGGTCGAACCCGTTGGTCGTGCCCGCAGGTTCATCCGGTGATCCGGTCATGACATCATCCTTTCATCGCTCAAAAGCGCAGGCGCAGTTCGCCCGAAATCATGCGCGGCTCGTTGTAGACCGCGCCAATCACGCCAAGCGCTTCCCAAAGGCTGGCAACGCCGACCTTGTAGACTTCCTTGGTCACGTTGGTGGCGTTGAGCGCCAGGTCGAAGCTCTCGCCCATCACGTCGTTCCACTCGAGCCGCAGGTTTAGCGAGCCGTAACCCTCCTGTATGCCGATCCGGTTGGGATCGATGATCAGGCTGTCGTCCAGCACCACCTTCGACTGGCGATAGTAGTTGCCAGAAACGGCGACCTCTCCAACGTCGGGGCTGTCGATCACCGCATAGCGCGCATTGATGCTGAACTGATGCTTCGGCGAACCGGAATAAGGCGAATTGATGTTCGCAATTCGGTCATAATACGGGAAGCCGTTGGCGTCGAACTTGGGAGTCTCGGTTATGAGCGTCGAAAAACCTGGATAATCGGTATAACGGGCGTCGGTATAACTATACGTCACGCCGACCCTGAGGCGATCGATGTTAGCCTGCGCTTCCACCTCCACACCATCGATCTTAGCTGCGGCGATGTTGTTGATTTGCGTGAACACGGTGGTCGCACCGGGTGACGCAAGCGCCTCATTGCGCTGAACGTTCGAATATTCACTGTGATAATACGTGAGGTTGACGAAGCCGCGGACGCCGCCTGTCTCATAATTGTATTTCAGGCCCACCTCATAATCCTTGACCGTCTCGGGCTCGAACGTCGCCACAAAGCCCGGCGGCGGAACCGCAGCAGGAAGGTTGGCGCCGCCAGGCTTGAAGCCTTTGCGGTGGGCAGCATAGATCAGCAGGTTGTCAGTCGGCTTGAAGTCGATCGAGAAATTGTAGCTTGATGCCGACTGATCCACGGGCACGGCATTGGTGATCGCGTTGGGTGCGATCCCCGTGGCCGTCAGCCTACCGGTCGCGGTCTGTGCCGTCCGGCTGTACTTAGACTTGCGGTAGCCGGCAGTGATGCCAAGCTCCGGGATCGGCCGCACCGTGACTTGTCCGAACAGGCCCTTGTCGATGGCGCGCTCATTGAACGTGAAGGTGCCCTGTATAGCGCCGATGCCGATCGGTGTGGAAACATCGAGCGCATCGTTAAACGTCGCGAAAAGGGCGCCGAAATTGGCCGGGACCTTGTTCTTGTTGTAGTAATATCCAACCAGCCAGTCAGCGATGCGCGAGCTGCCGCTGATCTGGAATTCGTTGCTGAAATTGTCGAAGAACTTGCGCTTGGTGTAAACGTTGCTTGGCACCACCGCACCATTGATCACATCGCCGCCGTTGAACGTATCGGCGTGGGCAAGCGGCGCACCGAGGACGGCGCGGTTGGAATAGGACCGACCGACGCGGGTCGTCGCGAAGATATTCTTGACCGTGATGTCGCCCAGCGGGCCAAGCTCGCCCGGCGACACCGTCGTGATGTTGGTGAGTTGCTGCGAAATGCTGCGCAGGAACATCTCCTGCCCGATCGCGGTTCTGCGGATGCTGCCGCCGCCATCGACCCGCGCCTGTTCCGCAGTCAACGCACTCGCCAGAGAAGCGATCAATCCACCGCGCTGGGAGATGCAGGCGGGAATGTTGACGGCGAGAGGGCCGGGGTTGATCGCCTGGCACAGCCCGCCGACCACTTGATTGTAACCGAGCGTCAGAGGGAACGGAGCGCCCGGCAGGCCGCTGGGCCGGTAGAGCGCGCGTCCGCCGTTCGCTCCGGTGATCGGCCCGAAACTCGCCCGCAGGGGGTTGCTGAGCACGTCAGGCGAACCACTGAGGAAATTCGGGTTGAAGGACGCCTGGACAAGGCCCGTCGTGTTCTCATCGATGTGCAGGCCGCTGAAGATCGTGAGGTTCTCGATCTCGTCGATCGGCCTGACCAGCAAGGTGGCGCGATAGGCCTCGCGGTTCTTGTCATCGAGGTTCTGTCCGGTCACAAGGCTTTTGGTGAAGCCGCGACGATGCACGACATTGCCGGCCAAGCGCAGCAGAACCTTGTCTTCGACGATCGGAATGTTGAGCGCACCAGTCAGCTCGCCATACTTGTAGTTGCCAAATTTGAATTCCAGGAATCCGCCGATTTCATCGTCCGGACGCTTGGTGGTCAACAAGACCGCTCCGCCGGTGGTGCTGCGACCAAACAGCGTGCCTTGGGCACCCTTCAAAACCTGAATGTTCTCCAGATCAAAGAATTGCGCGCTGTTGCCCGCATTGGGCACGTCGTACCCCGGAACTTCGTTGACATAAGTGACGACGCTCGGTTGGCCGGAAAAGGTCTGTCCCTGACCGCGAATGAAGAATTGGGCCGCCGTGCGCTGGCCGCCGCCGGACCGGATCTGCAGGCTTGGCGTATGGACGACCAAATCTTCCTGGGTGATGATCGACTTCTGGCGAAGCGTTTCTGTCGTGAAAGCCGTCACCGCCACAGGCACATCCTGGAGCGATTCCTCGCGGCGGCGAGCTGTAACGATGATTTCCCCGGATTCAGTCCCTGCTTCTGCCGATGCTCCACCGGCGTCCGTCTGGGCGAACGCCGCCCCCGCATAAGTCAACGGGACAAGCGAGTAACCAACGGCAAGCGCGTGCAAAAACTTCTTAGGCATCTCGACCTCCCAGGACGAACCGATCGCCGCTATCACGCGCGGCTTCTTGGCCCAATTTAACGATGCGGCGGGATAGGCGGCCTTTCCCCCGAAAGCATCACGCCCCCTTTCCAACAACGCATATATGATATTGAACGCGCCAGCGGTGCGCCTTGGACTAGGATTTCTTGCTTGAGAACGGATTGCACTCTGCGCAAACTGTGAGAACTCTGCGCCCCGACGGCGGCGAGACAATATCCGCGATATCACATTTGCGATTTTCACGGCGCCGGTTCAGCGAAGATCAGGCCGAAGTCAGATCCGCCTCCGGCCGATCTTGAACGGTCAGGCCGCGACCGCAGCCTCCGTATCCGCGACGCTGGTCCGGCGCATGTCGCGGCGATATCTATCTTCCGGAAACGGCGTGGCGCGGTGCATGGTGCAGCGATTGTCCCAGATCACCATATCGCCGGCGGACCATTTGTGGGAATAGACAAACCTCGCCTGCGTCGCGTGGTCGGTCAGTTCCGCCAGCAGCGCCCGGCCTTCGCGCTCGTCCATGCCGACGACGTCGCGGGCGTGAGACGACAGGTATAGGCTCTTGCGACCGCTCGCAGGATGCCCCCGGACCAGCGGCTGGATCGTGTCCGGAAGATTGACGCGCTCTTCCGGCGAAAGCGGCGGTGCGCCGACCAGTTCGCGCGACCGGGCGAGCGAATGTATCACTTGCAAGCCGCAGAGCCGATCCCTCGTCGCCTCGTCCAGTTCATCATAGGCAGCGCGCATGTCGGCGAATTCGGTGTCGCCACCCTTCGGCGGAACCACGCGGGCGTGCAGGAACGTGAATAGGCCCGGCGGACTGCGGAAGCTGTTGTCCGAGTGCCAGAGACGGCCTGGAAGCTGGAGTTTGCGCTTGGTGTCGTCGCTCGCGATTCGCTGCCCCGCCCCATCGATGTTTGAAAGCTCGGTCAACTCGTCGCGCGTCATGCGGCGCGGCGCATCCTTGCGGTGCAACGTTATCGACGTCTGGAGAGTCCCGAAGTTCTGACAGAACGCGATCTGCGCGTCGTCATCGAGCCGCTCCTGATCGGGAATCACCACGACCCCATAACCATCGAGCGCGCCGCGAAGTGCTTCAAGGGTTACTGCGTCGAGCGGAGCAGCGACGTCGATGCCGCTGATTTCAGCGCCGAACATTGGGTGAACCGGTGTGATCCGCATCGAATTTATCCTTATCCATCGTGCTGCCGAGGGTTCGCTTGCAACGATTAGAGTGCTCGTTCGGTCACAACAAACGCGCGGAACACCGATCAGGAAACCAGCACAAGTGTGATGGTAACGCGCGCGCAACAGGCATACACTGACGCTCTCGAACCGACACCAACCGGGTCAAGCATCATGGGGCAGCAGGAATGACCAGTATCACCCAATCCGGGACGGCGGCAGCACGAGCGACATGCTTCGTCCCGCAAAGGGCATTCGATCGGCCCGTCCCGCCTATCCTGCCCGTCGTGTTCCGCGAACAGCGAGGCCGGGCGTTCGATCCGTCAGCACAAACTGGCTTCGTCGTTCTCGACCAGTCGGCGCATCTCGGATGCCCCTGGCCGGCGACGACGCCGACGATGCTGGCGCGATATATCGTGCTGAGAGCAGGCGAAACGCACGTCCACTCACTCGATGCCAGCGGCCTCGTCTATCACGTAATTCGGGGCGAAGGCTCGGCGTCGTGCGGAAGCGACGCCTTCGATTGGGCGGCGCATGATGCATTCTGCATGCCCGGAGGCGAGGCGGTTTCCCTGACCTCGCCCGATGGCGCCATCCTTATGATCTTCAGCGACGAGCCGATTTTCAGCTATCTCGGGGCATCGGCGAGCACGCAAGCCGCCAGACGCGTCGCGCCGGCGCATTTCAGTTTCACCCGGATCAACGAACGCTTCCGGGAGGTTCACGCGCACGAAGGCGAACAGCTGAACGCAGGCAAGGCGGTACTGCTCGTCACCGACACCATGGTCGACCGCAAGCTGGCTACACCTGGATTGCTCGCATCTTACAACTCCCTCGAACCAGGCGGAGACCAGCGCGCCCACAAGCACAGTTCGGCCGCGCTGACGCTTTCGATTGCAGGAGACCGGGTACACTCCACCGTTGATGGTCAGATCGTGCAGTGGCAGCCCGA
Organism: Novosphingobium sp.; assembly: GCA_020446505.1. Lineage (GTDB taxonomy): Bacteria > Pseudomonadota > Alphaproteobacteria > Sphingomonadales > Sphingomonadaceae > Novosphingobium. Next base: position 39,803 of record JAGREN010000006.1, read on the forward strand.
TACTCTCATCGTCACACCGCCCTATGCAGTGCACGCGCACCACAATCGCGGCGACCAGATGATGCTCAGCTTCGTGGTGCAGGATACGGCCCTTTTCACTGAGATGCGCGCGCTCAGTTTTGAATGGACCGAGTGAACCGCAATCGGTCGCACGCGCGGCTGCTAAACGCTCGCACCTAGATCATCATAAATGTGTGAGCAGGGACATGGGCAACGATCGCCAATTGCCATTGGGAAGTCTCGCGGCCAAGCTTTCGGCAGCAATCCAGGAGAATGCAATGAGTTTGATCGAATACCGAATCGACGAAGCCGTCGCTGTTGTCACCCTTAACCGTCCGGAAACCAACAACGCCCAGAACCCGCCACTTCTGGAGGAGCTCGACGCCGCCTTCGAACGTGCGGCGAGCGACAGGTCCGTCAGGGTCATCGTTCTCAACGCTAACGGCAAGCACTTCTCCGCCGGACACGACATTTCTCCCGAGGTGCGCACATATGAACCGTGGAAGTCGATGTTCGACGATGTCGACGAGGTCGGCCTGATGGGCATGTATCAATGGGAGACGAAACATTACCTGGGCTATTCGCGCAAGTGGCGCGACATACAGAAGCCGACCATCGCCGCGGTCCAGGGAGCCTGCATCGCCGGCGGTCTGATGCTTGCCTGGCCAATGGATCTGATTATCGCGGCGGACAACGCGCGCTTTTCCGACCCAGTCGCGGTGATGGCGATCGGCGGCGTCGAATACCATGGCCACACCTGGGAACTGGGCGCACGCAAGGCGAAGGAAATGTTGTTCACCGCCGAGTTCGTGAGCGCGCAGGAAGCCCATCGCCTCGGGATGGTCAATCGCGTGGTGCCGCTCGATGAACTTCAGGAGCAAACGCTCGCGCTCGCCAAAAAAATCTCGAAGATGCACCCGCACGGCCTGATGATGGCGAAGCGCGCGGTCAATCAAACACAGGACATCCAGGGCATGTACACCGCGCTCCAGAGCGTGTTCGACATGCATTCGCTCGGTCATGCAAACGCCTGGGTTTCAAGACCTGGCAATGTGACGCTGGCGAACCTGGAAGAGATGACTGCGGCCAACAAGTCGCAACCCAAGACCTGACCGGGAGCGAGTGATGCGGGCGGTGGCACTGCGCACCGCCCCCCTTGCAGCAGGCTGATCGGGCCAGGACCAGGCGCACGCCGCATCGAGACTGCTGTCGCCAGCGTGCGCAGGTTCAATCCATCATACATGTGCTACACATTGTTCGCCACCTTGCTAGGGTCGCTGCATGAGACTTGATGGCAGAACGGCGATGGTGATCGGCGGCACCGGCGGGATTGGCAGCACCATCTGCGAGGTGATGCGTGAAGTCGGCGCGCGGGTGCTCGCCACCGCCTACGATAAGACCGAGCAGACCATCAGCCGTCAGCGCCTGGACGGAGTCGATATTCATCTTCTCGATATCGGTGATGATGCCGATGTACGGCGACTTGCGGCGCAGGTCGGCCCGGTCGATATCCTGGTCAATTGCGCCGGCATAACCTGCAGGGGCGCTGCCTCGTTCGGGGAAGAGGAGTTCGTGCGTGTCGTTGACATCAACCTGCACGGCTCGATGAGAACCGCGCGCGCGTTCCGGCCCGGTCTGGCCGAACGCAAGGGCTGCATCGTCAACATTGCCTCGATGATGAGCTTCCACGGCAGCGGCACCGCGCCGGGCTATTCCGCATCCAAGGGCGCGGTCGTGCAACTTACCAAGAGTCTGGCAATCGCCTGGGCCGCGGACGGCATTCGGGTCAACGCGGTTGCGCCCGGATTCATCGTGACGCCAATGACTGATGCGCACATCGACCCAGTATTCCGCGCCAATCGCGAGGCGCGCACGCCGATGGCGCGCTGGGGCCGTCCGCAGGACATCGCGGACGCTGTCCTGTTTCTCGCTTCCGACCGCGCAAGTTTCATAACTGGCGTGATCCTGCCGGTGGACGGCGGCTATCTTGCCGGATGATGTGTGAAACCAAGCAATTCCCGCAAGGAGAATAGTTCGGTCAGCGACAAGTTCATGCATCCACGCCCCTCGACGGGGGATGCACACGGAGGAAAGTCTGAATGGATCTAGGTATAAGCGGCAAGGTCGCGTTCGTTTCTGGCGGCAGCAAGGGAATGGTCCGCGAAGCAGCCCTGATGCTGGCGGCGGAGGGCGCGAAAATATGCATCGTCGCCCGCACGCAAGGGCCCATCGACGAGACCGTCGCGCTGATCGAGGCGCGCGGCGGACATGCCATGGGGTATTCCGCTGACCTGACAACGCGCGAGGGCGTACGGGATGCAGTCGCCGCTTGCCGCACGCGCTTCGGCGATCCGGATATCGCCATCAGCAGCGTCATGGAAAACATCGCCGGCGATTTCGACGATGTGGAGGACAAGGACTTCGAACGGTTCTTCGTCGTCTATGCCATGACCGTGATCTATCTCGCCCGTGAAGTGATCCCGGCGATGAAGACGAAAGGCTGGGGCCGGTTTGTCGCGGTGGGATCAGGCACGGCGAAGGAGCCGGTTGGCAACATCCACCATGTCCTGGCGAACACGACGCGGCCCGCGGCAGTCGGCTTTATCAAGACTCTCTCGGATGAAGTCGCGCGGTACGGGATCACCTGCAACACTGTCGCGCCCGGCTGGATCGGCACCGACAACATGTACAATTACCTCGAAAAGAAAATGGGCGTTTCGCACAATGAAGTGCCGGATTTCCTGTTCAAGGACATCCCCGCGCGCCGCGTCGGGAGGCCGGAGGAAATCGCCTCGACGATCGCCTATCTGTGTTCGCATCTTGCCGGATACATCACCGGCAACTGGATTGTGGTTGATGGCGGCAATCACAAGTCCGCGTTCTGATCCGTCTGCGTCATTGGTCGCCGCGCGATAACAACTGTTGAGGAGAGGAAGCCATGGATCTTGATCTGGCTGGAAAACGCGCGCTGGTGACGGGCAGCTCGTCCGGAATAGGCGCAGCAATCGCGCGCATGCTGGCATCCGAAGGCGCTTCGGTTGTCGTCCATGGCCGCAATCGTGAGCGCACGGAAAAGGTCGCCGCGTCGATCGTTGCTATAGGCGGCAAGGCTGTCACGGTCTGCGGCGATCTCGCTGACGAGGCGCAGATCGCCGCCCTGGCGAACGGCGCGCTCGATGCCTTTGGCGGTATCGACATCCTCGTCAACAATGCCGGCGGCAGTGCGGCAACCGACGACAAGAGCTGGTTCGGCGGAACCGCGGCGACAATGCTGGAAAGCTACCAATCCAATGTTATTGCGGCGTTCTGCCTCATCAAGGCGCTTTCGCCAGCCATGAAGGAACGCGGCTGGGGCCGGATCATCAACATCTCCACGGCGGCAGCCATAACCCCTACATCGGGACAGCCAGATTACGGCCCCGCCAAGGCGGCGATGATCAACATGTCGCTCGGATTCTCAAAGTCCATGTCCCAGACCGGCGTCACCAGCAACTGCATCTCGCCGGGCATGGTGCGGACCGAAGGCGTGCGCGATTTCCTCGCTAGTTTCGCGCAGAAGCGCGGCTGGGGCGACGATATCGCGCAGGCTGAAGCTTATGTCGCGAAGGGGAGCGGCCAGACGGTCAAGCGGATTGGCGAAGTCGACGATCTGGCTTATGTCGTTTGCATGCTTTCCAGCCCGAGGGCGGATTACATCAACGGCGCCAATTTCCACATCGACGGCGGGATCTCACCTGCGATTCACTAGAGCTACAGGTCAACCGACCGGAGCACGGCAGTAGCTGTAGCTACAAGACGATCGTCGCGCCCCTCATCGACTAAGGAAAGCACGACGGCACCGTCGCCCGCCTGAACCATCCTTCGCGTCAGTTCCGCCCGGAACGGTCCGTGCGTTCCCGCAGACAAGAACATCACATTCCAGTCCGCAATGCGCATGCGATGCTGCCGCGCGTTCGCGTCGGCGATCGCATCCAGGGCGATGTGGATCGGCCCCAGATGCAACGAGCCGCTGGTGGAACTGCTCCCTGCGCTCAGTTCGGGCAAGCAGCAGACATCACCATCGAGAACGCCGCCGAAGACCGTGAGCAATGAGGGAAGTTCGCCCGCATCCGCCATGTCGTCTGGCAAGGGGAACGGTTCGCCGCCGCTCTCGGGTGCTTCGGCCAGCTTGATCCCGACGCCGCGACTTATCGCGATCACCTTCTCGGGCTGATCCGCATCGGTTACAAAGGTCCGGCTAAACCCCAGTGTCCGTCCCAGCTTGAGCACTTCGGCGCGCAGCTGAACCTCGCGTACGTCGCGCCCGGCATCGAGGATCGACAGCCCGGCCTCTATCGGCGCGGGCACGGCATTGAAATCGCTAAAGCCCGTCTCCGCCGTAGCGATCGCGAGCACTGCCGCGCGAATGCCGCCATGCCAGTCGCGCATGTCCGAGCGGATCTTCATGCTCCCGACGGGGACGCCGTGCATATTCTGGGCCACCCGGCCGAGATAGCGATAGGTCAGCAGCCCGTCCTGGCCCATGGCGGAACGCAGCGAAGCCCAGAACGAACCGGTTTCGACTTTCCGAAGATCGATTGCGTTTGCCATGCCCTCCAGCCTTTCAAATGCCGTTGTGCACCTTGGTAGCCGGTGGCCTAGCGCTTGCCTTCAAGCAGGTCTTTGAGGTTCGAACTCATGAACATCTGCTGCTCCGCCGGAGTGAAGTCCTTGACTTCATTTATGTAATCGAGCGGCAATGCGAGACCCTCCGGATGCGGCCAATCACTGCCGAATAACATGCGTTCGGCAGGAACGTGCTCCTTCAGCTTGTTCAGATCTTCCTCGTAATAGGGGGCGACGTATACGCATTCCTTAAACGTATCGACCGGGTGACGCGTGAAGTCCTTCGGCATCTGGCCATAGGCGCGCTTGAGCATTTCCATGAGCCCGGGCACCCAGATCGAACCATTCTCGGCCGAGACCCAGCGGATGTTGGGGAACCGGTTCATCACGCCATGCGCGATCAGCGCGGAGATCATGTCTCCGATCGCACGCCCGTTGCTGTCGATGCAGGCCTTGAGCGGGTCCGAGCGGTCGAAGGCGAGGAACTCGCTGCCGCTGCCCGCCCAGCGACGATAGATATCGTCATAACCGCTGTCTGACACGTGAAGCACGACGAAGATGTTGGCCTCGTTGACCCTGGCCCAGAACTTGTCAAACTCGGGCAGGCCGGGCGAACGGGTGCCGAACCGGCCAGGCACGGGCGCCGGGCGGATCAGGATATGGCGCGCGCCATGTTCGAGCGCCCAGTCCAGTTCCGCGCAGGCTAGTTCAGCATCGGCAAGCGAGATGTAAGCGCAAGGGAACAAACGATCCTGATAATGGTAAGTCCACTCATCGACGACCCAGGCGTTGAGCGAATGGACGCAGGCCGCCATCAACTCGATATTGTTGCCCATATGCCCTTCGATCACCGAGGCCAGCGTGGGGAAAATGAGCTGAGCGTGCACGCCCTGCTCATCCAGAAGCTTCAGGCGGGTTTCCGGATTGGAGAACTCGGACTGGTAGGCTAGAACGTCACCAGTCAGTTCGCGGAGCGATTTTCCGTCCCAGTTCTCCGCCCGGTACCACAGCTCATGCGCGCCCGGCGCGGCGACCACATCGAAAGTGGGGTTCGGAATGTAATCGCTCAGATGGCCGTTGACCGCCAACTTGGTGCGGCCATCCACCTGCACATACAGGAAATCCTTGTGGAACTTCTTGGGCAGGTGCCGGCGGAACGCATCGGCAGTTTCGTAATAATGGCCATCGGCGTCATAGACCGGATAGCCAAGATCGCGAGTTTCCCTGATCCTCTTCATTTCAGTCTGGACGGCCATGACGCACTCCTAACGCAACACAGGTCAAGAACGCAGGCTCAACGAACGACACATGTCGGAAGGCAAGTCTGCGATTCTGTTGTCATCGATAGACCCCTGCCCGACAATTGCCGAACCTCGCTCAAAAACCATCACAGGTGTGCACGAATTTCGGGCTTTCAGGATGCCTGCAGCTTCTCCTTCCTGATTGCATCGAGGAAAGGGTCACGCACATCGCGGCCAGCGAACACGGAAAGGCGCGATTGTGTGCCAAACCGCTTGTCGATCTGCCCGATCAGTGCGGCCGCCAGTTCGCTTTCCTTGTTACGCATCACCTCGCTGATCCCGCCGATCCCCACCACCATTTGCGGCTGCCGGTCAACCCTGGGAAGGGGTGCGGAAATCATGCCCCCGCCGCGCGTGACCAGATCCTGGGTGAAGGCGTATCCCTTGACTCGGATCTCGGCGAGCCTGGCGAGTATGTCAGCAATCTTCAGCAGTGGTTCGTCTGCTGCTGCTTCCGCGTTGATGCGCATGACTATCCGTCTGACCTCCTCATCCTTCAACGTGGAAAGCATGGCATACCCCGCACTGGACGCTGCGAGCGGGCGCGCCGTTCCCAAGGTGATGTGCAGACGCGCGGGATTGGTCGCCTGGATGACATGGATATATTGAACATAAAGACCATTGCGCGTTGCCAGCACCACAGTGTCACGCGTCTCCTCGTTCAATTCCTTCATCATCGATATGATGGCGCCTTCGCGGAAGAAATCGGAATTCATCCAGCTTCCCAGCAACGCGACGCGATTCGAGGTTATATAGGTGCGGCGGGTCGGGGCGTAGATAAGATAGCCCATATCTACGAGGCTGCGCAGGAGCGCCGACGTACTCGACTGGGGATATCCAAGCGTTTCGGCGATCTCCATGACCGTCGATTCCCGCTGAACATCATCGAAAAATTCGAGAATTTCTAGAACCCTGCCGGCCGATTTGACGCGCTTGGGATCAGCCTCCACCTTGGCCGTAATCCGTGCGCGCTCGGCCTTTGCTGTCTTGCGGCCCATCATCATGTCTCCTGGATTGGCGGTACCTTGACCACCGTATCCGACATCACATCTGTGATGTCCAGAATCTCGTCGCAACGTCGCTCCTCGCGAGAAATTGTGCCGATCCCGTCGCAACGAACGCAAGGGCGCGCACCGTCCTGTGACATCGCGATCCGACTTCAGCAATCATGCAACATAGGCATGATGAATGGGGGAGCGCCATTGCGCGCCGAGCACCCATCGCACAGTGACCGGGCAGGAAAAGGCACCGAAGAAGGTAACGCCATTGATTGAAACTATTGGAGCCTCGGCACTAGGAGCCCGGCGGTGAGCGCGGCCAATCTCTATCTTGAGCGCCCTGCCCTGACCCCCGCGGCCGAAGACCTGCGGGAAGAGGTCCGCACCTTCATTGCCGAACAGCGCGACAGCGGTGCCCTGCCGCCCCCGGAGCGGATCGGCCTGGGCTTCGACGTCGACATGACCCAGCGGATTGCTGATCGCGGATGGATCGGGCTTACCTGGCCCCGCCAATACGGCGGACAGGAGCGTTCCGCTCTGGAACGCTATGTGATGAACGAGGAGCTGCTCGCCGCGTCAGTTCCAGTCGGGGCGCATTGGGTCGCTGACCGGCAGTCTGGTCCGGTGCTCCTTAAATTCGGCACGGAGGAGCAGAAGCGCTTCTACCTTCCGCAAATCGCCTCGGGAAACTGCTACTTCTGCATCGGCATGAGCGAGCCGGAATCCGGTTCTGACCTCGCTTCGCTCAAGACGAGGGCCGATCGCGTCGCGGGCGGATGGAGGATCAACGGACGCAAGATTTGGACCACCAACGCTCACCGTGTACACTACATGATCGCGCTTGCCCGCACATCGCCCGCCGAAGGGGCCCGGCACGCAGGCATCAGCCAGCTCATCATCGATCTGAAGGCACCGGGGGTCACGGTCACGCCTATCATCTCAATGGCTGGCGAGCATGACTTCAACGAGGTTCTCCTTGAAGATGTCCTGGTGCCCGACGAGGCGCTGATCGGAACCGAAGGCAACGGGTGGAACCAGGTATCGGCCGAGCTGGCGTACGAACGCTCGGGACCGGAACGCTGGCTCTCATCGTTCCGCCTGATCAGTGAATTGGTCGATGTGCTAGGCGCCGATACGCAGCCTTCCACGCAAGAAGAGCTGGGCCGGCTAATCTCGCACCTGCTGGCGCTGCGGCAGCTTTCGCTCGCGGTCGCGGGCATGATCGAGCAGGGCAAGTCCCCCAACATCGAGGCTTCGATAGTGAAGGATCTGGGCACCAAGTTTGAGCAAGAGGCGGTGCGCGTGGCACGCAACATCGCCTCGGCCGAAGATCTTGTTGGCAACGGCAGGGCTCCGCGCCTGCGCGCGCTGCTCATGCACGCCCAGCAATACGCACCCGCGTTCACCATTCGCGGCGGAACCAACGAGATCCTGCGCGGCATCATCGCGCGTGGGATCGGCTTGAGGTAGCGCCCGATGAACGAGAACCAGACATTCTTTCGCGCCACGATCGAACGCATTCTGGCCGATACTGTCGGCAAGGCCGAGCTCGACCACGCCGAAGAACGCCAGCTTCCCGAAGCGTTCTTCTCAGTGCTGGTCGAGAACGGCATTACCAGTATGCTCCTGCCCGAGGACACAGGTGGGATCGGCGCCAGCCTCGGCGACGCCGCGATCATCCTGCGCGCCGCAGGCGCCGCGGCGGCGCCCGGCCCATTGCTCGAAACCATGCTTGCGCAGAAATTGCTCGCCAGCAGCGGTCTTGGTCCGGCGCAGGGCCTGTTGAGCCTCGTCTTTATCAATGAAGCTCCCGGCCTGGTCGGTTCGCGCTGGTCCGATGCCGTGTTGCACGACGTGCCCTGGTCGCAGGCAGTCGAGAAAATCCTGATCGTCTCGCGCAGCGGGAACGAAGCACGGCTTCTCGTCAGCGATCCGGCCGGCTGGACGACCGAGCCGGGCATGGATGCCGCGGGCGAGCCGCGAGATCTGTTGACCGCCGAGGCGATCGACGTCACCTCGGCCAACTGCGGAGATTACGATAGTTGGCTATGTGCCGCATCGATGCTGCGCGCGGCTCAGATTCTCGGCAGTGCCGAGTGGTCCCTCCGACGCAGCATCGAATATGCGTCGGAGCGCAAGCAGTTTGGCCGCGAGATCGGCAAGTTTCAAGCTGTCCAGCAAATGCTCGCCGAACTCGCCGGGCACATTCTCGCGGCAGCCACCATTGTCGAAGCTGCGGCGGACGATTGCCATCCCACGATGATCGCTGCGGCGCGATCGCGGCTTGGCGACGCAGCGGATGCGGCAATCGCGATCAGCCATCAGGTCCACGGGGCACTCGGCTTCAGCCAGGAATACGCGCTGAATTCGCGGACACGCCGCCTGATGGCATGGCGCGACGACTTCGGCAGCGTTCTTTACTGGCGGCGGGTGCTTGCTCGCCAGTTCACCGGCTTGAGCCGCGAGGCATTCTGGCCGGCAATTGCCGATGCCGGCGCCACCGTACCGCGCTGACCGGTCGCTACAGCGTTGCTGTCGTTCCCCAGATGGTGACCGCCTGACTGGACAGAACGCCGCCATTCCCGTGGGCAAGCGCCAAATTGGCACCTTCAATTTGCCGCTCGTTCGCGGTTCCGCGCAGCTGGACAGCCGCCTCGATCATCGTGAACAGGCCGTACATGCCCGGATGGGCGAACGACAGTCCGCCGCCGTTGGTGTTGACCGGCAGGCGCCCGCCCGGTGCAATCGCGCCCTGCTCGACGAAACGGCCGCCCTCCCCCTTTGGACAAAAGCCCAGATCCTCAAGGAACAGGATCGTGTTGATCGTGAATGCATCATAGAGCTGGACCACGTCGATGTCCGAAGGCCCCACACCGGCTTGGGCATAGGCGCGCGGCGCCGCCTCGCTGGTCGCGGTAACCGTAAGGTCAGCGAGTTGGGAGATGTTGCGGTGCCAGGTCGCGGATGCGGCGCCGAGCAGGAATACGGGATCGCGCTTCAGATCGCGTGCCCGGTCGGCGCGGGTCATGACCACCGCCGCAGCGCCGTCGGTGACGAGGCAGCAGTCGCGCACCGTCAGCGGATCGGAAACCATGCGCGCGCTTAAAACGTCCTCGATCGTCAGGTCATCGCGCAGGTTAGCGAGGGGGTTGAGCTGCGCCCACTTGCGCGCCGCGACCGCGACCTCGGCAAGGTGTGCGCGCGTGGTTCCGTACTCATGCATGTGGCGTTGAGCGGCGAGCGCATAGGCAGTCGTCGGATTGCGCGGTTTGTATGGGGCCTCATAGGGGAAAGGAAGCCCGCCGCTTCGCACCAGCCCGCCCGCACCGGAGCGCTGGTTGCTGCCATAACAGATCAGCACGGCATCGCAGAGCCCCGCATCCAGCGCCAGCGCGGCCCACATCGCGTGGATCTGGAATGCAGAGCCGCCCGTGCGAGTGCTTTCGACCAGCTTCGGACGAATACCGAGATATTCAGGCACGCTCATGGCGCTGAACGGGTCCTCCGGCAAGGTCGAGAAGACCGCATCGATATCGCCAACCCGAAGCCCGGCGTCCGCTATCGCGCCTATTGATGCCTTGGCCAGCAGTTCGATCGCGGAAAGACCGCTTTGCGAATCGGTTCCGCAGAGATCGATGCCGACGATAGCGGTGCGTCCTCTTGGAAATCCGCTCATGGCGCAATCTCGTCGGCAGGTGAAAACAGAACCGCCGGAGCGCCATCGACTTCGCCGACATGCGCAGCGACAACCATGCCGATACGGACCGCGTCGGGTTCGCAATCAACGATCCGGCTCATCATCCTTGCGCCTTCCGTCAGATCGACCAATGCGACGACATAAGACGGTTCGGGCGACTTGTTGCAAACGATGGTGAAGGAATAGATCGTTCCCGATCCGGAAGCTTCCACCCATTCCAGATCGGTCTGCCCGGTGCCCGGCTGCGCGATGCGCGGGAAGAATACGTGCTCTCCGGTCGAGATCACGCGCTGGATCATGAATCGGCCCTGAGCAAGAAAGCCTTGGAATTGGGCCTCGGGGCGAAGGGGTTCAGCCATGATGCTGCGTTCTCGTATCGACACCGCAAGCAACCGCAAGCGCATCGACCGCGACCACGCCCTGCCCTTGGGGATAGACGAAAACGGGATTGAGATCGATCTGCTCGATGCCGGTCTCCGTCCGTGCAAGCTCGGCAACGCGCGATACTAGGTCGGCAAGCGCATCCATGTCCGCCACCGCCTGGCCTCGCGTGCCGAGGAGGATGGGCGCAATCTTCAGCGAAAGGATCAACCGCCTGGCCTCCTGCCGTGAAATCGGCGGGGGCGCGAAGACCACGTCCTTCAGAACCTCGAGGTAGATACCGCCCGCGCCGACCATGACGAGCGGCCCGAAATCGGGATCGCGGACCACGCCGATCACCAGTTCGTGCCCTTTCGGCATCATTTTCTGCACCAGCACGCCTTCGATCCGGGCCTCGGGTGCATGACGCCTTGCATTGGCCATGATCTCGTCAAATCCGGCTTCGGCCTGCCCGTCCGCGACACCGAGCCTGACGCCGCCAGCTTCGGTCTTGTGCGCGATATCCGGTGACTGGATCTTGAGCGCCACCGGAAATCCCATTTTAGCCGCCACCTGAGCCGCCGCACCGCGATCGGTGACGAGCGCGGCTGGCGGCGCCGGGATGCCATACGCCGCGATCAGCCTGCTCGTCGCCTGTTCATCAAGGACGCCCGGAGAAAGGGAGGGTAGCTTCGTCATGCCTGGTGGCGCATGCGTTTCGCGCGCTCGCCACCGCTCCTGAAAAGCCGCATAGCGCTCGATCCCTTTAAGCGCTGCGGCACACTGGCTGAAGGTCGAGAAGCCGACGCTGCCCATCCCGGCAAGCGCGGTTAGGTTTTCATCGATCGGCAGGATGTGCGAGGTGAACACGATCGGCTTGGTCGCGTTTGCCAGCACGGGAGCAAGCTGCGGCGAAAGCTTGTCGATGCGTCCGGGCAGTTGCAGGCCCAGATTGACGATCATCGCATCGACCTCGTCGGTATCCTGCAAGCGTTCAAACACCTGCATCAGGCTCTTGCCGCCATCGCCGATCACGGCCGCGGTCACATCGACCGGATTTTCGGTCGAGCCGTAAGACGGCACCCATTGATCAAGATCGCAGCGCAGACCGTCGCTCAGCAGGGGGACGTCAATACCGGCATTGCCGAGGATATCGGAGGCCCAAGCCCCTGCCCCGCCAGACGTTGAGATTACCGCAGCCTTGCGCACCCTGCGGCGCGGGAATCGCGCCAGACCCGCAGCGATGGCGAGGATCTCGTCCTGATCCCTCGCGCGTATGATGCCGTACCGATCAAACATCGCCTCGTATGCTGTGTCGGCGCCGGTGAGGTGGGCGGTGTGCGAAATCGCGGCGCGCTGACCGGCTTGCGAACTGCCGATCTTCATCACGACCAGAGCCACGCCAGCGTCCGCCGCCTTTGCGGCAATCGGAGCGAGCCGGGAAGGAGTCTTGAGTCCTTCAATGAGCGCGACGATGACGCCGCTCTGCCCCTCCTCGACGAGCTGCTCGATGAAATCGAGGCATTCCAGATCGCTCTCGTTTCCGGTCGTTATCACGGCGTGGAAATCGAGATGCTGGGCGAGGCCGCGTCCGAACAGCGCCATACCCAGCCCGCCGGACTGCGAGACGATCGAGATCATGCGGCCCGGATGAACCGCCGGAAAGCCAGCCTCGAGCGCATCTTCCGCAGCGCCGCTGAACGTTGCCGCAAGCCCACGTGTCGCCAGCAGACCGATGGTGTTCTGGCCGGTATAGCGCAACCCGCTGTCGCCTACTGCTTGCGCGAGCGCGACCTCGTCTACATCGGCGGAAAGGATGACTGCGGCCCTCGCACCCGATTCCACTGCCTCGCGGACCACGTCCGGAACTGTCTTGCCCGGCGAAGCGACAAGCACCAGTTCGGCCCCGCCCGGTATTGCGCCAAGCGATCGATGAACCTCCAGGCCTTGCATGGTGCCACCACCGGGGTGCACGGGGTAAATCGGGCCATCGTAGGCGCTAGCAATGGCGTTCTTGAGCAATTTGCCGCGCAGGATCGAGGTATCGTTCGACGCGCCGACGATCGCTACGCTCTTGGGATGAAAGAAGGCGTCGAGGAGTGTCAAATCCGGTGCCTTTCGAGAAAGCCTTCGAGCGCCTCGGCGACAAGATCATTCTCGTCGCCCACGATCATGTGGCGCGCACCGGCTATGACCTCGACCTCTATCTGTGGAAGAACCGCGTGCAGGGCATCAACACCGTCCTGGGTTACGACTTCGCTGAGTTCGCACCAAGCGAGGAGGACAGGGCATTTGACGTTCCCGGCATAGCGTTCGAGCAGCTCGCTTCCCGCTCCAAGGCCGATGTTGTGGATCGGATCGCGATAGCTCGCGTCCCAGTGCCAGTGCCAGCGTCCATCCTCGGATTGGCGCATGTTGCGCCTCAGCTTCTCGCCCACGCAAGGCGTCGGCACCCCGCCCCTCGAAGCCGCCAGATGCGCGGCCGCTTCATCGGGCGATGCAAACCCGTCGGTGGCAACAGTCGTCTGAACGATCTGCGCGATCCCCGCCGGTGACGACCGGGGCACTGAATCGATCAGCACCAACCCGGCTACGACTTCGGGAAACGAACCAGCCGCAGCGAGGCAGATCTTGCCGCCCAGCGAATTGCCGCACAAGATCACCGGCCGCCCAATATCGCGCACAATTGCCGCGATATCCTCTGCCTGTCGCGGATATGAATAATCGCTAGCGCGGTCGCTTTCGCCATGGCCGCGAACGTCCACTGTGATCGTCCGGCGTCCGTGCTCGGCAAGCCTGGTCGCAACGCGCTGCCAGCTATGGCGCGTCTGCCCCATTCCCCCGACCAGGATGAGCGGATTTCCGTCGTTCGGACCAAATAAGTCCGCAGAGAGGCGAATTCCGCCTGCGCCCTCAAACCACGCCGTCATTCGCCAGTAAACGTCGGGCTGCGCTTGGCGAGAATGGCTTCGATCGCTTCGCCATGATCCTTGCTGATGTTCGACAGCCCTTCAAAGGCCATACCAACATCCATCATTGCCTGGGCCAGTTGCCGCAGCGGCAGGTTGATCGCCGTTTTGGTGCCGTAGATCGCGTTGCTCGCCGCACCGGCAAGCTTGGCGGCCCACGCCTCGCCGATCGCATCCATCTGCTCGAAACTAGGAGCCGATTCCGCGATCAGGCCCAGTTCGGCGGCTTCCTTGCCCAGGATAGGCTCGCCTAGGAGCAGGAACTTGCGCGCCTTGGCAAAGCCCATCTGCTGCGGCCAGATCAGCGAACCGCCGTCGCCGGCGACCAGCCCGATGTTGACATGCGGGTCGGCGATCTTGGTATCGTCAACCGCAACGACGAGGTCGCAGAGCAGCGGCAGGGTGGCACCCAGCCCCATCGCCGCACCCTGCAGCTTCGCTATGGTGGGCTTGGGACAATCCAGCACGGTGTGGACCAGCCGGCGTGAACCCCAGAGTCCCTTGAAGTAGAGACCGGGGTCATCGACCTTGCGCTTCATCTGGGCGAAATCGCCGCCACCGCAAAACACCTTACCCTCTCCCGACAGCACGACGCAGCGCACCCGCTCATCGAACGTCGCCGCCTGAAAGGCGTCCGAAATCTGCTCATTGACCGGATCTGTGATGATGTTGCGCTTTTCCGGGTTGTTCAACGTGATGCGCAGGATCGCTCCGTCCAGAGTCACCCGGATCAGGTCAAGGCGCTCGTAATTTGTGTTCATGATCTGGATCTCCGAAAGCGGCGGCTCAAGCCGGACGATGCTGCCACAGCGAGCCGAAGCGGGCGAGATGGAATGACGTGTCGCCGAACAGGCGATCAATGATGTTCAGCCGGATATAGTGGTGGCCGATGTCGAGCTCTTCCGACACGCCCATGCCGCCATGAATCTGCACCGCCTGGTAGCCGACGAACTTGCCAGAGCGGCCGACTTGCGACTTGGCAGCGGAAACCATCCGCGCCCGCTCGATCGGATCGCCATCGAGCGCCATGACCGCAACCAGCGCCATCGATTTGGCGGTCTGGGTCTGGATGTACATGTCCGCCATCTTGTGCTGAAGCACCTGAAAGCGGGAGAGCGGGGCCTCGTATTGCACCCGGTTGCGCGCGTATTCAGCAGTCGCCGGGATGAGGTATTCCATCGCGCCTACGGCTTCCGCGCAAGCTGCTGCTGTTGCATGATCAAAGGCGACGTCCAGTAGCAGGCACCCCTCGTCAGGGGTGCCGAGGACGTTTTCTCGCGCGACCGGCACGTTCTCGAGTGCGACCTCCGCGGCACCGAAGCCGTCAATCATGCGGAAGTTGCGGCGCGAGACACCGGCCGCAGCCGATTTGATCAGGAACAGGCTCACGCCTTCACGTTCACCGGCGATCCCAGCGCACCGGGCGGCAACAATGAGACGGTCCGCCCGATCCGCGTTCACCACCACCGGCATTCGACCCGACAAGCGCCAGCCTGCTCCGTCCTTCAGTGCCGTGAAGGTCGTGTCTTGCGGGCTGTGCAGGACGTGCGTCCCGCATGCCGCAAGGGCCAAGTGGCTTTCCCCGGCAATGACCGCGCCGATTTCCTCCTCTCTGAGGCCCTCGGGCAGACCTTCGATCAGCAAGCGGCCACACAGGACCGCAGTATAGAGGTAAGGCTGGGTCACCAGATGCCGCCCGAAGCGGTCCATCACGACCGCCACGTCGGCCGGCGACGAGGAAAAGCCGCCGAGTGCTTCGGGAAATGCCGCGCCGATCAGGCCCAGCTCAGCCAGTTCGCGCCAGAAAGCCGTCTCGGCAGCAGGGTCGTGGAGCAGGTTCTTGCGCTGGCGCAGATCATGCGTGTCGGTCAGGAAACGATCGAGCGTGTCCCAAAGCATCCGCTGGTCATCGGAGTAGTTGAAATCCATTGACGCCCCGTCAGACCTTGAGCAGCCGGCGCGCGATGATGTTGCGCTGCACTTCCGAGCTGCCTCCATAGATGGTGAGCTTGCGCCTATCGAAGTACTGCTGCGCCATGTGCTGCAGTTCGAACGGCACTATCGGCAATTCTCCCTCTGGCAAGGTGCCGGGATGCACCAGGCTTTCGATCTCGCCCAGCTCCAACAGCAGTTCGGTCAGCGCCTGCATGATCTCGCCCCCGCGCACCTTGATGACCGATACTTCCGGACCCGGTGCTTTGCCCGATGCTTCGTCGGCCAGCACGCGATAGGTCGTGTATCGCAGCGCCAGCAGATCGGTCTCCACCTCGGCGATGCGCCGCGCCATCACCGCATCGCGCACGGGGCGGGCCTCGAAACGCTCCCGAACCTGCCGGGCGAACGCCATGTTGACGCCGATCCAAGCTCCCATCAGCCGCTCGTTGCCGAGCAGGAACCTGGTGATGTCCCACGCCCCCCCTTCTTCGCCGACGAGATTGCCGACCGGAACGCGGACCTCTTCGATCTGGACTTCGTTGACAGTCAACATGCCGCCGAGCGTATAGATCGGGCTTACCGTCACGCCGGGCTGTTCCATGTCGATCAGCAGGAACGAGATGCCCGCCTGCTTGGGTCCGTCAGCAGATGTACGTACGAGGCAGAAAATCTTGTTGGCGAGATGCGCATAGCTGGTCCACAGCTTGGTGCCGGTGACGATGTAGTCGTCACCTTCGCGCACCGCCCGCATCTGGAGATTGGCGAGATCCGATCCGGCCTGCGGTTCGGAGAACCCCTGACACCACCAGTCCTCACTGGAAAGGATACGCGGCAATAACTCGCGCTTCTGCGCTTCGCTACCAAACTCGATTATGACCGGTCCGAGCAGGTCCTGCGATACGTGATTGAGGCGCGGGGCGCCCGCGATCCCGGATTCCTCTTCCCACAGAAACCGCTCCATCGGACCCCAGCCCGGCCCGCCATACTCCTTCGGCCAAAGCGGAACGTTCCAGCCGCGCTCGCGCAGCAGCGAGTGCCAGTGATTGTGCTCCTGCTTGGTGAGCTTACCGCCGGCAAGCGTTCTTGCGGCATAGTCAACTGGCAGGCTTTCAGCGAAGAAGGCGCGAAATTCGCTTCGCAGCGCTTCAACCGTTCCTCCCAGGGACATATCCACTTCGATTTGCTCCTTTTCGACCTCCACTCTTCAGTCTTGGCGACATCGAACAGCGGACTGGACTATGATCTCCTATCGGGCGATGCAGTTGCCGGATAGGTTTCCCGCGATGCATAGCATGTATGTGCTCGTTCCATCGGGCTATTAGACAGACTCTATCTCAATCGTCAGTCAGCGCGCACACAGCTCTGGCAACTGCGGGAAACCAGAAAATGAATGGCATCGCCGGTAGTCCGGAAGAAGCTGCGCACATTGGTCTTGACCGGTTGTTCGCACCACGCTCCGTCGCAATCGTGGGGGCCTCGTCCGATCGGCGCCGGTTTGGCGGCCGCCCCATCCAATATCTGATCGAATCCGGCTTCGAAGGCGACATCTACCCAGTCAACCCGAACCGCGAGGAGATTCAGGGCATCAAGGCCTGGCCCTCGATCCTCGATGTTCCAGGTCCGGTCGATTGCGCGCTCCTGGCGATCGACGCCGACGCGACCCAGCAGGCAGTCGAGGATTGCATCACGCGCGGGGTCAAGGCGGCCATCTGCTACGGCGCGGGCTTCGCGGAGACCGGGGCAGAGGGCGAGGCGCGGCAAGCACGTCTGGTCGAAACCGCGCGCGCCGGAGGCCTGCGCCTGCTCGGACCGAACTGCATGGGCGCGCTCAACGCGCCCGCGAGGTTTTACGGCACCTTTGCTTCCGCGCTGGAAGACGGCGTGCCGCTCCCCGGCCGGATCGCCATCGCCAGCCAGTCCGGCGGCTATGGCGGCTATCTGCTGCGCCACCTGTTCCTGCGCGGACTTGGCGTCGCGCAGTGGGTTACCACCGGCAATGAGGCCGATATCGACGTTGGCGAAGCGCTGCACTGGATGGCGGGGCAGGACAACAACGATGTCCTTATCGCCTACATCGAAGGCCTGCATTCGAAAGACAGACTGATCGCTGCGCTCGATCTGGCGCGGCAGCGACGCAAGCCGGTCATCGTCATGAAAGTGGGGCGCACCGAGGCGGGCGCGGTAGCGGCGGCCTCGCACACTGCCTCGCTCACCGGGCAGGACAATGTCTATGACGCCGTGTTCGAGGAATATGGCGTCTATCGGGCGCGGACGACTGACGAGCTGCTCGATGTCGCCAGTGCTCTCGCCCAGGGCCGGTTCCCGCGCGGGCCGCGCATCGGCGTCATCAGCATTTCGGGCGGTGTCGGCGTGCAAATCACCGATTTCATCAGCGATGAAGGCCTGCAATTGGGCGAAGTGCCCGAACACACGCAGTTAGCGCTGCGCGAACTGGTGCCCAATTGCAGTCCGCGCAATCCGATCGACATGACAGGTCTTGTCACGACCGATCACGGCATCATGGAAAAGACACTCGATGCCGCGTTTCAGTCGGGTGCATTCGACGCGACGCTGATCTTCCTCGGCATAACCGGCGCTGCGCCTTCGATGGCTCGGCCGTTGCAGGATGCCATCGAGCGGGCGCACGCGCGCCATCCTGATCAACTCGTGGTGGTTTCGGTGACCTGCCCGCCTGAAATGATGCAGGAATACGCGGCCAAAGGCATGCTGCCGTTCGAGGATCCGTCGCGCGCGGTCAAGGCGATCTCGGCGCTCTACCGGTTCGGCCAGCAATTCGAGGCGGACATACCTGCGCCGATCGGGCTTGCGCCTGCCTGCCCTTTAGGCCTTCCACCGCAAGGCAAACTCAACGAGTTTGGCGCCAAGGCGCTGCTCGCAAGCCACGGCATCCGCTCGCCCAGAGAGAAACTGGCGACGGACGCTGCGCAGGCTGCGGAGTTCGCCGCCGAGATCGGCTTTCCCGTGGCGGTCAAGGTCGTGTCCGCAGACATCCTGCACAAGACGGAAGTGGGCGGCGTCGTACTGGGCCTGTCCGATGCGGAGCAGGTCCGCGAAAGCGTGACGCGCATGGCGCAGGCAATCCCGGGGCTCGCGCCCCACGCGCACCTCGAAGGCTATCTGGTGTCCGAAATGGTCACCGGCGGCGTGGAGTGCATCCTTGGCACCAGTCTCGATGAGGCGTTCGGCCCCGTCGTCACCTTCGGCCTGGGCGGAACCTTGGTCGAATTGTTCAAGGACACGGTATGCGCCCTCGCGCCAGTAAGCGAGGAGCGCGCGACAGCCCTGATCGCCAAGCTGCGCAGTGCTCCCCTGCTTACTGGCTATCGCGGTGCTCCCCGCCATGACATCGAAGCGCTCTCCCGCGCAATCTCCAGCATCTCGATCCTGGCTGCGCAATATGCCGGCGAGATCGAGACGATCGAGATCAACCCGCTCGTTGTCCTTCCCGGCAACGGCGGCGTCATCGCGCTCGACGCGGTCATCGAAACAAACACGAACTGACAGGACGGAAACGGCAATGGATTTTCAACTTTCGGACGAACAGAGGCACCTGCAGGAAGCCGCCCGCCGGTTCGCCCGAGCCGAATTGCCCGAGCTGGCCCGCGAGATGGAAGCCAAGGACATGCCGCTGCCTAGCGAAATGCTGCGCCGCTATGCGGAAATGGGCTTCCTCGGCGTCAACTTGCCCGCTGAATACGGCGGTTTAGGCCTTGGCCATCTCGAAGCGTTGCTGGTGCTCGAACAGTTTGCGATGATCTCCCCCGCGGTCGCGTGGCCGATCTTCGAAAGCGCGACCGGCCCGGTGCGCACCGTCGAGCGCTTTGCTTCAGACGAACTCAAGGCCGCGATCCTTCCCGAGGTAATCCAGGGGCGCAAGATTGTGGCCGTGTCGATGTCCGAACCATCGGCGGGAACGGCGCTGACCGACTTGACGACCACCGCCCGCATCGATGGCGGGGAAATCGTGTTGAACGGCCAGAAGCGCTGGTGTTCGGGCGGCGGACACTCGGATGTCTATATCGTTTACTGCCGCTTCGACGGTGAGTCGGGCGCCAAGGGGATTGGCGCGGTGCTGGTCGAGAAGGAACGCGCAGGGGTCAGCTTCGGAAGGCCTGAAGAATTGATGGGATTTCGCGGGATTCCGTCAGCCGACATCTTCCTTGACGACGTGCGCGTGCCGATAGGCAACATGATCGTGCCCAAGGGTGGCTTCAGCCAGCTAATGACCGCCTTTAGCCTTGAGCGTTGCGGGAACGCGACGATGGGTCTGGGGATCGCCGCCGCGGCGCTAGAGGATTCCGTCGCCTACGCACAGGAGCGCCAGCAATTCGGCAAGCCGATCGTCGAATTTCAGGCGATCCAGATTAAGCTGGCGGAAATGGCGATGAAAGTCGAAGCCGCGCGGCTGCTGATCTACCGTGCCGCCGTAAATGCCAGTCAGGGTCTGCCGTCGATCTTCGAAAGCTCTGTCGCCAAGTGCTTCTCAAACGAAATGGTCCGCAAAGTTACAGCCGACGGGATGCAGGTGATGGGCGGCTACGGCTATTCCAAGGAATATCCGATGGAACAGCGCGTGCGCGACAGCTTCGCCTGGGGCATCGCGGGCGGAACGACCGACGTTCAGAAAACCAACATCGCCGCTACGCTGGTCGGTCGCCGGTTTAACCAGCGCCGCTGACGCGAGAAGGCGTCATCGCTGCCAGGTACGCCGATTGTCCCTTGGGTTCGGCGCGCTTGGCAGGATCGTAGAACGGCGAGACGATCACGCGCATCATCTTCAGCACGCCGCGCAACTGAACCTTACCCAGCGCCTTTTCCCTGGCGAGCGACGCGGCAAGCTCCTCCTCGCTCATGCCCTCACGATCCTTGGCAAGCAGGTATGCGCCCGCCTTGCGCGAGAATTTCCCAATGTGCACCAGAGCAAAGAAATACCCATAGAGCCGGTAGAGATAGCCGGTGATAGGCCCCAGCCCGCTGACCGCATGGAACACGTCATAGGCGACGGATCGGTGTTCGAACTCCTCGGCCAAGTGCCAAGTCCAGAGCCGGTCGACCTCGGGATCCGCGCCTTCGCGGAAGGGGACGTAATCCTCAAACCACGCATGGCATCCTGCCGCGCTGATCGATTCGAACCCCTCCATGTATGCAAGGTTGAAACGCAGCGATTTCGTCTTGAGATAACGCTCAAGATCAGCGGCATATTTTGCTTCGATCGGCTTCAGGCCTTCATATCCTTGATCGTGCAGTCCGCGGTTGAAGGCGATGTGCTGCTTCATGTGCTGCATTTCCTGCTTGCAGAAAATGTCGGCCTCCCGGTGCAGGCTGGTGCCCGGGACAAGCTTTTCCTGCGCCAGTTTCATGACCTTGAGCAGGTACGGCTCGACATGTGCAGGCACCAGCGAGGCCGCATTGAACTTTTGGGCGAACTCCGCGTTCGGCGACCAATGCGCACGAACCTGCGAAAAGTTGAACTTCGGGAACCTGACAATCATCGCTTTGCCCTTAGTCAACGCCGGCGGTTAGCGGGCGCTCACGCACCGGCGGGGTCCGCAGACTTGGTAATGTAGTCTCTTTCGATCAGGTCACGCGTAGCCGCCCAGCCTTCGGGTTCGGCAATCTGACGCGGCGAATATCCGGGCGACAATATCCGCGGCGCGGCCCGCACCATCGGCGAGGCGAAGCCCATCACCGAACGCTTGGCATTTTGCCTTGAGCGCTCAATTTCCAGTTTAGTCATCTGCTGGCGATCGACTTCGAGCAGATAGCGATAGACCCAGCCAGCCATCCGCGAGAACGATGCGGCCTGGTAGAACCAGCCGTAAGTGCGCAGGATGTGACCGCCATGAATCGCCTTGAAGGCGTCATGACAGACAGTCCGGTGCTCGAATTCTTCCATCATATGCCAGCGCCACATTGCCAGGACAGTTGGATCCGCTCCTCTCATCATGCGATCCATTGAGCCGTTGAACCAGCCTTCGCCTGTCGGCGGTGTCAGCGATTCGAAGCCTTCGCAGTAAGCGACAAGGAACGGCAGTGATTTGGTGCGGATCAGTCTCTCATAATGCGCCGCAATCCGCGCTTCGATCTCGGGAAGGCGGTCATAGCCGTCTCTGATCAGCATCTGATTAAACGAACCGTGGACCGCATAGTGGCAGGATTCCTGCTTGATGAAGGTCCGGATGTCGCTTCTTACCCGCTTGCTCTCGGCATCTTCGCCTGTGATCTGGGATGCGGCCTTGGCCATCACCTTATTGAGAAAACGTTCAAGATGCGGGATGACGACCGAGTTGGCATTGAGCAGTTGCGCGAACTCGCCCGCCTTGGGCAACCAATGTGCACTAGACCCGGAAAAATCGAAATGGGGCACCCTGACGCGCATGGAACAACTCTCCTGACTGGTTTGCTACCACAGATTTGACCGAGATGTGCTTCGCGCCCTACAATCCATCACGGATATAATCCTACTATGCCCGGATACCATCGCCGCAACCGGCATGTCCGCCCAGATGGCCGCTAGGGCAGCCGGCATGCCACATATCAACAGCGTGATGATGTGCCTCGCGGCCATTGATTCCCTTCGACGGGCGTGCAGGGAACCGCCTTGGGCCGCGCCGGCGCGCTGCCGGACGTATCAGCCCGATGAAGTGGCCGGTGAAGTGGGAGTTGATCGATGGTGTTAAGTCCGGACCAGGCGGTTCGATACGATGTGCGTAACGGGGTGGCCGTCCTCACGATCGACTTCCCTCCAGTGAACGCGCTGGGAGCGCCAATGAGGGAGGGTATGATGCTCCGGCTCGAACAAGCGCGCGAAGATGAGGGCGTCGACGCGATTGTCCTCGTCGGGGCCAATGACCGGTTTATCGCAGGCGCGGACATCAGGGAATTCGGCAAGGAAAAAGTCGGCCCTTCGCTTGAATCGATCCAGGAAGCGCTGGAGACTTCTGTCAAGCCGGTCGTCGCCGCGATCGACGGCCACGCCTTGGGTGGCGGTCTGGAAACGGCACTAGCCGCACCGTTCCGCGTCGCGGCGAGCCGGGCGAAGCTCGGCTTGCCGGAGATCAACCTCGGCCTCCTGCCCGGCGGCGGCGGCACACAACGACTGACTCGCCTGATCGGCCCTGAAGGTGCGCTCGACCTGATCCTGTCCGGACGGCATATCGCCGCCGTCGAGGCTCTGCGGCTTGGGATCGTGGATGAAGTCACCGACGGAGACGTTACCGAAGCGGCTATTGCCTTTGCCCGTGCCAAGGCAGCCAAGGGCGGCCCGTGGCCGATCATCCTTGAGCGAACCGACAAGGTTACCGGGACCGACCCGAAGATCTTCGAGGACGTGCGAGCAAAGAACGCGGGCAAGTGGAAGGGCATGGTGGCCCCGTTTGAAATTGTGAATTGCATCGAAGCGGCTTGCCACTTGGGGCCGGTCGAAGGCCTCGAATTCGAGCGCGCGGCATTCTGGAGGTGCAGCGATGCACCAAGCAGGGAAGCGCAAGTCCATCTGTTCTTCTCCGAGCGCGCGGCCGCCAAGGTGGACGGCACGAAAGGGGTTGCGGCCAAGCCGATCCGCTCGGTCGGCATCGTAGGCGCAGGGACCATGGGTAGCGGCATAGCGATGGCGATCGCCAATTCAGGGATCGAGGTGACTTTGCTCGACAGCGCGAAAGGTGCGCTTGACGCCGGGATGGAGCGGATCGCAAAGAATTACGCGACTTCAGTGGCGCGAGGCTCGCGCACGCAGGATGCCGCAGACAAGGCGCTGGCGCTGATCGAAACCACGCCTGACTACGCGGCGCTGGCCAATGCCGATCTGGTTATCGAGGCCGTGTTCGAAGACATGGGTATCAAGCACGAGGTGTTTCGCAGGCTCGACGCGGTGTGCAAACCCGGTGCCGTGCTCGCGTCCAATACCTCGGCCCTTGATATCGACGAAATCGCCTCGGCCACCGGACGACCGCAGGACGTGATCGGGCTCCACTTCTTTTCGCCCGCGAACGTCATGAAATTGCTGGAAGTTGTCCGGGGCGATCATGCCTCCCCCGAAACCGTCGTGACCGCGATGGCATTTGCCAAGCGGATCGGCAAGCAGCCGGTGCTCGCCGGCAATTGCTTCGGCTTCATCGGGAACCGGATCCTGCACCGCTATGGCGAAGAGGCGGACCTGCTGCTGATGGAAGGCGCAACGCCCTGGCAGATTGACGGTGTACTCAAGGAATTCGGATTTCCGATGGGCATCTACCTGATGCGCGATATGGCCGGGCTCGACGTGAGTTACCGGGTGCGGCGCAACAAGGCCGCGACCGGCGCGCTCAATCTCTCAGCCGACACCTATAATCCCATCGCCGACCGGATTTGCGAGAACGGCGATCATGGCCAGAAAACCGGCGAAGGGTATTATGCCTACGTCGGTCGCAATGCTTCGCCCCGGCCGCAAGTCGAAGCCATGCTCGCCGAAATATCAAGGGAGAAAGGGATCGAGCGTAAGGCGATTTCCGACGAGGAAGTGCTGTGGCGCATTCTCGCTGCAATCGTCAACGAAGGCGCGAAAATAGTCGAGGAAGGCATTGCCCAGCGTGCATCGGATATCGACGTGGCCTATGCTCATGGCTACGGATTTCCGAAATATCGCGGCGGGCCAATGTTTTGGGCTGCGCAGCAGGGGCTCGACACCGTGCTGACCAAGATCATGGAATATCAGGCTCGCTATCCCGACCGCTGGCAGCCCTCCGACCTGCTGGCTGATCGGGCCGCAACCGGCAAGGGATGGGAAGGCTGAGCGGCGCGGCCAAACCGATTAACCAGCTTCTGAACCAGCTGCGGCCGGGCCAGACGGTCTACCTGCCCGGTGCCAGCGGCGAGGTGGTCGCGTTAGGCAAAGCCCTGCGGGACGATCCGGCCCGCGCCGTCGGGGTGCATTTCATCGGCTGTCTCGTGCCGGGCATGAACGAGGTGGCGGACTATGCTGGTCTGGCCGAGGGTGCCAGCGCCACGACCTACCTGCTGCCGCGCTGCATGCGGCAAAGCTTCGTCGAAGGAAACGTCTCGCTCTTGCCGCTGACCTATCACGGTGCGGCCATGCACATTGCAGGTGCCTCGGTCGACGTTGCTTTGGCGCATGTCGCGCCGCCTGACAGCGCGGGGAACTGTTCGCTGGGAATTGCCAGCGACTTTGCGACCTTGGTCTGGCCACGCGCGCGCCGCCGCATCATGGTCGTCAACCCGTCCATGCCTCGCTTGCCGCGCGCACTCTCGCTTCCGCTGAAAGATGCCGATCTGGCGATCACGCTGGAGGGGGCTATCGTCACCGCGCCAGAACCTGCATTCGATCCGGTTGCGGATGCCATTGCCCGGCGCGTCGCCGACCGAATTCCCGATGGCGCCCATGTCCAAACCGGCATCGGCGGCGCTCCGGGCGCGATTTGGCGGCACCTTGCCGGACACCGCAATCTGGCGCTGAGATCGGGCATGGCCAACGACGGTTTCCGGCTCCTCGCCGAGGCCGGCGCGCTCGACCCGAAAGCCGACCATGTCGCCGGGATCGCCTATGGCTCGGCAGACTTCTACGAGTGGTTGCGGCAGAGCGACGCGGTGCGCTTCGCCAGCACTCTCGAGACGCACTCCATTCCCGCCTTATCGCAAGTGCCAAAGCTGCACAGCATCAACGGCGCGCTCGGCGTCGATTTGTTCGGCCAGGCCAACGTCGAATGGCAAGGCATGGCGCTGTCCAGCGGCGTGGGCGGCGGACCCGACTTCATGCGTGGCGCGGCCTGCTCGCCGGGCGGACGGTCGATTCTCGCCATGCCTTCGACCGCCCGCGGCGGAGCAATCTCGCGCATCGTTGTGAGGCTGGACCATCCGACCATCGGGATCGCTCGCTCCGACGTGGACACGGTCGTGACCGAGCACGGTGTGGCCGAACTGCGCGACAAGAGCCTCGATCAGCGCGCGGACGCCCTCATCGCGATTGCCGCGCCGCAGTTCCGCGACGGCCTCGCTGATGGCTGGCGCGCTTTGCGGAGTAGTTTTGCTGGCTGACCCTCAAGGGTCGAGCCGCGCCGCGATAATTCGGGACGTCCGTGGTCTTCGATCATGTTCGTGCTCGAACACAGTCGATGGTAGCGGACCGGGACCGACCGGCCTACCCCCACCCGAAACACGTTAAAGTAAAGCGAGAACCGGAAATGCGCCGCGCCGCCATTGTCTCCCCGTTGCGAACCGCCGTCGGCACATTCGGAGGCGCGTTGCGCACGCTCAGGATGGAAGATCTGGGCACAATCGTCCTCAAGGCCCTGATCGACCGCAGCGGCATCGATCCCGAACGCATCGACGATGTTATCTTCGGGCATGCATACGGTAGCGGCGAAGCACCGGCTCTGGGCCGCTGGTGCGCGCTCGATGCCGGCCTGCCACTTACCGTAGCTGGCATGGAGATGGAGCGTCGCTGCGGCAGCGGCCTGATGGCTATTTCGACTGCGGCGATGATGGTCCAGACGGGTGCCGCCGACGTGGTGGTTGCCGGCGGCGCGGAATCGATGAGCAACTGCGAATACTATTCGAGCGACGTGCGCTGGGGATCGCGAGCGGGCAGCATTGCGCTCCACGACCGGCTGGAACGCGGGCGCGTTCGCTCGCAGCCGGAATGGCGCTTCGGCCTGATCCGTTCGATGATGGAAACCGCCGACAATCTTGCCACCGATTACGGCATCACCCGCGAAGAGGCAGATGCCTATGCCGTGCGCAGCCAGCAGCGCGCGGCCGCCGCGTGGGACAAAGGGTTGTTCGAGAGCGAACTCGTTCCCGTTCCCCTGCCCCAGCGCAAGGGCGAGCCGGACCTGTTTGCGCGCGACGAAGGCGTGCGCCCGGAAACGTCGCTCGAAACGCTCGCCAAACTTCGCGCGGTGCACGACGGCGGGGTGACGACGGCTGGCAACTCGAGCCAGCAGAACGATGCCGCATCGGCTTGTCTGGTGGTGGCAGAAGACAAGCTGGACGAACTTGGTCTGGAACCGATGGCCTGGTTCGTCAACTGGGCGGTCGCCGGGTGCGAACCGTCGCGCATGGGTATCGGCCCTGTCCCTGCCTGCGAGAAGCTGTTCGCCAGGACCGGCCTGTCGCTCGACAACATGGACCTCGTCGAACTGAACGAAGCCTTCGCGGCACAGGTGCTGGCCGTGCTCAAAGCCTGGAACTGGCATGATCCCGACCGGCTGAACGTTAACGGATCAGGCATTTCGCTGGGGCACCCCATCGGGGCAACTGGCGGGCGCATCCTCGCCACCATGCTCAACGAGCTCAAACGCCGCGAAGGCCGCTATGCGCTCGAAACGATGTGCATTGGCGGCGGCCAGGGCATCGCCGCGATTTTCGAACGGGCCTGAACCGTCTAGCCCATCATATTCACCGGGGCGG
>JAGREN010000178.1 GCA_020446505.1 Novosphingobium sp.
CGCTTGACGATGCCGAGCGCGCGAACCACCGGAACGGGCTGCTTTTCCCAGCCGATCTTGAAATTGCCGAGCGAGCGCTGCGCTTGCGCACCCCAGTAGCGGTCGCCTGCGACTTCGATGGGGCCGAACGTGTCGGTCTCGGTACGTTTGTCGGTCATGGTCGTCTTCCCTGTTCGTCGCCGCTGTCGAGCGTGGCGGTATTGGCCACGTCGGGCGGTGCCGCGTCAAGGCGTCGGACCGAGGCGAATCGTTTCAAAGGGAAAAGAAAGGGAACGGCGTCGCCACTGCTCCCTTCCAACACTCAATGGCCAGCCGTTTCGGCCTGTGCGCCATGCCGGAACACACCCCATCGCCGGCCCGTCACGAGCTGCGCCTGTGCCAGCACGACGACCGAAAGCAGGATCATCGCCAGTTCCGCCGCGGGCCCCGCATACCAGATGCCGCTTTCGCCGAAGACGAAGGGCAGCAGGAAGGTGAATGGAATCGCGAACACATAGGTGCGCGACAGGCTGATGATCGCAGAACGGCTCGCTTCACCCGTTGCCTGGAAGTACGCGCTCAGCATCATGACCGGTCCGGCGGCGAAATACATCGCCGTCATGATCGGCAGGATGCGCGCGACCTCGCCCGCCGAGGCCGGATCGTCGACAAAGACCAGCCCCGCCCGGTGGCGGAAGGCGAGTACGAAGAGCTGGACGGAAGCGCCGTAAACGAGCGCGATCAACGCGGCCAGTTTCAACCCGCCGTCGGAACGGTGCCAAAGCGATGCACCATAATTGTTGCCGACCAGTGTCTGCATCGCCATGGAAAGTCCGAGCAGCGGCAGGAAGGCGAAGGTCAGAATCCTGAGCGCGATGCCATAGGCCGCGACCGTCGATGCGTAATTGTCCGGGTTCCAAATCTGCAGGGCGAAGATGATCGCCGTGGAGCCGAGCGAGATGCCGACGAAGCTCAGGCTTTGCGGTGCACCGAGTGCCAGGAACCGGTGCCAGTCCCTGCGCCAGCCGCCGCCCGGCGAAGCCTGCCAGCCCATGCCGAGACGCGATCGGCCAAGGCCGCGATAGACGATCACGGTCGCAAGCGCTGCAAACTGCGCCAGCACGGTACCCTCTGCCGATCCCGCCACCCCGCGATGGAACACGGCGATGAGCACGTAGGTGAAGATGATGTTGGCGAGCGATACAAGGAGGCTCGAGATCGCCATGAAGCCGATGCGGCCCTCGCTGCGCAGCGCCGAACCGTGAATCGACAGTGCGAAATTGATCGGCGAGAGCCATATCTGGATGGCGATGTAGGTGTAGCCCATCTTCGCCAGTGGTGCTGAACCGTTTGCGAGCCAGTTGACGATCTGTTGGCCGCCGAGCGCGAAGCCCGCGACCAGCACGGCGCA
>JAGREN010000077.1 GCA_020446505.1 Novosphingobium sp.
TTCAAATCCTACCCCCGCAACCATCTTTACAGTACAATCGGAGGGATTGGCCGGCTTTGCTTGGTCGATCTGCAGCAAGGCGGCGAGATCGCCGTGGACAATCAGGTCCACGCCGCGCTTGCCGTCCTGCCTTGGCATGACCTCGATCTTCTCCACCAGGTCATTGAGGATGGCTCGTAGTGATGGCTGAAGGTCAGGATCTTGGGCCAGGGCGTCGTGCAGATCAGCAATATGTCGATGGTAGCGTTGAATGGCAGCCGGATGGGCGACCATTGATGCGAAGTCTGGCATATCATCGAGATCAGATTGCAACGAACGCCGTTCTTCTGCGATGGCATGAGAGCGGGCGACGAATTGATCGGGATCCACGCCGCGCACGATCGCGTCGACCATGCGATCAGATTCGCGCTGAAGTTCGTCCAGGCGTTGCTGTCGATCTGCACGTTGGCCAATGATTTCGCGACGCGCCT
Source organism: Novosphingobium sp. (assembly GCA_020446505.1). GTDB lineage: Bacteria > Pseudomonadota > Alphaproteobacteria > Sphingomonadales > Sphingomonadaceae > Novosphingobium. The sequence goes on from JAGREN010000077.1 coordinate 471, forward strand.
CATCAGCGGCCGTCTTCAATTCTTCAAGATAGGCTGCAATGACGTCCGGGTGAAGCAGCTCTCGCTTTAGCGCCGACAGGACGCGCCGTTCGAGCACCGCATTGGTGATCGTCGTGCCGTTTGCGCATGTGCCGGTCTGCTTGTGGCTAGAACATCCCCAGCGATCGGCACCCAGTATGGTGACGGTTCCGCCGCACGAACCGCAGCGGAGTAGGCCCGACATCAGACGCTTGGGTCGCCTCGCCATATGTGAGGGCCTGTCGCCATAGCTCGCCACACGATCATGCACACGCTTCCATAGATCTTCGTCGACGATGCGCAGAGTCGGCACGTCGGCCGTGACCAGCTCGCTCTCTGCATTAGGTCGGGAAACTCTTTTTCGTGTCTCCGGGTCTTTCCTGAAGGATTGCCGGTTGTAGAGGATTCGGCCGCGATACAGTTCGTTGTTGAGAATGCCGTTACGGCGCTGGCGATGGCCGATGATCGTACTAGCGCGCCAATGGCCACCTCTTGGGGAAGGAACGCCTTCGGCGTTGAGCCGAGCTGCGATTTCGCGGGGGCTGCGACCTTCTGCATACTCGTGGAAGATTCGCCGAACGATATCGGCCTGGTCCTCATCGATCTCGCGTAGCCCGCGCTCGGGCTCCCCGTCCTCACGCAACTTGCGGACAGGACGATAGCCGTAGGAGTTGCCACCAGGGATGCGCCCTGCTTCGACCCGGCCGATCTGGCCGCGCCTTGTCTTCTCGGCGAGCTGCTCGACGTAAACCGCCGAGATGGTGCCGCCCATGCCTATGTGAAGCGATCCGACTTCACCTTCGGAAAGGGTAACAATGCGCGCACCTCGAAACCGGATACGCTTGAAGATTCGAGCCAAGTCTTCCTGGTCGCGGCTGATGCGATCAAGTGCTTCGGCGAGCAGGATGTTCGCCTCGCCATTCTCGATAGCCTGCATCGCGCAGTTGAGGCCAGGGCGATCGCGAACCGTGCCGCTAATGGCGCGATCGGCTTGCTCTCCTACAATCGACCAGCCTTCGCGATCTGCGCGCTGACGTAGCAGGCGAAACTGATCTTCGACCGATGCGGCAGACTGCATGGCCGTGGAATATCGGGCGTAGAGTAGAGCTTTCGTCATTTCAGCAGCGAATCGGACCTCCGGCCTGAGATCATGGCGGCCAGATCGCGCCGCGCAAGCCTGCGCGCAAATGCCAATGCTCTCGGTGAGGCCGGTTCCCGGACGTCCTTGCCTCCTTGGACCACGCGGAGAGTTGGGCGTTCCGACATGAGAATTAGTTCGCACTAGCCTTATGAGAAGCTTCCCAGGCGGCTGTGATGCGATTGACGGCGGTTTCGAAGTGCGTGGGGTTATGCTCAATGCCGGTGAAGCGCCTTCCAGCGCGGATCGCGGCCACGCCGGTTGAGCCGGTGCCCATAAAGGGGTCGCAGATATTGGTGCCGGCGACGTTGCGCAGGATCTTGTCCATGACGTCGTCGGGCTTGACGGTTGGGTGGCCGAAATCCTTCAGCGCCCGTGATCTGCAGGTGAAAATTCGCTTCAGGTCCGCCAGTTCACCTTGTGGATGATATCCTCTGTTCCACGCGTGGAAGTAGATCTCGATTTCGGGCACGTAGTGCTTGTTCGCCACCGGCATGGGGGTGGTCTTCTGCCAGCAGCACAGTACAAAGCGACGGAACAGCCGCTTCAGGTCGGCGGAGACTTCGGGAATCTGGTCGTTATGGCAGAAGACCACCACAGCCCCACACAGGGCTGGATTGATGATCGAATGGTCAAAACCCCGGTCGAGACCCTCTTCCATGATCAGATCCAGATAGGGTCGGTGCTTGCGGAAGCTGCCGCCCCCCGATGCATTGATGACATATGGCGGGTCCATGACATCGGCATCGAAGAAGCCGAGCGTGGGGCGGATTGCATAGGCATCGCCGCAATAGAGCGTGGCTGGGCCGATGACGACGGGCGCGGTCATGATCCGCGCCTCGCGCTTCTGGCTTTGTGCTCCGCCATCAACAGCGCGAAGCGAGCGATGACAGACGTTGCAGTGGGATAATGCTCGGGCTGACCGTGATGTGAGAGGATCGTGCGGCGAGCAGTGACGATTGCTTCGGCCTCGTCATTCGTTGGCACCCTGACCGGCCAGCCTTTCACGTATCGCAGGCCTGCAGGCATGGCCGCCTCGATTGCTTGGCGTTCGGCGGCCTTCGTCTTCCCCTGTACAACCAGCGCCGCGAGCGCCGGGCTCAAGAGCAACGGCGCAACGTCAGCCAGCCACCGATCCGGCCAAAAACTGAACGTGCTGATGGCCTCCATCTCCACCAGATGAAGATACAGGGGCACATTGCCCGCCACTGTCGCTGCCGCCTTCGCGTCGGCAATACTCTGCATGATGCAGAACGCGCAGCTCACCCGAGAGCAGCCCCATGAATAAGCGGGATGCAAGGGGAGTCCATGCCGGGTGTGGAATGAGAAAACCTCTTGCGTGGTCCAGTCGACCAACGGATGGAACATCGTCATCTGCGTGCCCCATCGGTTGCCCGGCTTGGCATAGCGATGATCGGGTTTGCTGATCGGCGAGTGCCGCCGATTTACGCTTTCCTCTCGCCGGATGCCGACAACCTGCACGATATGCCGTCCGCGCAACTCGCGCGACAGATGAGGGCCGATCACCTGCGCTTTTAATTCGCTGGTGCAGAAGCGGAGCGAGGCAGAGGACCATGGGCCTATCAGATTGTAAGTGAGAAGGTCGACATAACGCGCCAGTCCATTCGCGAACCGCTGCTCCCAGCGGTGGACCATGTCGCCAGCTTTTCTGCGAACGACTACCAGCGGCACGCCGATGAATGCCGCTTGGCGTTCCGCCATTGCCATCGTCTCGCGCCATTCGGCGCGGCCAAGGTCGGCATGGATCGCAACGCGACGGTCTCTCGGGTGCCCGATCCCGTCAAGAAAATGGGAAACCGCGAGCGCCGCTGCGCCGCTGTCCTTCCCGCCGCTGAGGTTAAATGCAACATCGGCACCTTCACTAAGGGCTCGCCGGACAGTCAAATCGAGCGCGATCATGCTGCTCGCCTCGCTATGCTTGAGGTGAGCTTCATGTCGGCATCTCAGACCAGGTGCGGCCATCAAGAAGCCGACCAGCGCGCATCTTGCCGACGCGCCAAATCCTGACCCGATCATCAAGTGCTTTCAGTTCACAGCGAGCTTTGATCGGCACTTGCTCGTCCGACCGGAACGATGGCCAACCGGCTACAGGAAGCCACTCGCCCCATTGTTTGAAGAAGAATGGAACGCCTGCCGACACGCACTGGTCGCGCAGGGAGCGCGCCCAATCGGGATGCATTGGTCTCGCATTCGGTCCGCTCTCGCCACCGACGATTACCCAGTCAGGCAGCAGATCCGGCACAATAAGGCCGAGATCGGCGAGCAGCGGTTCGGCGCTCCAGAACCGAACGACGGCGGGTGTCATATCGAGATCAAGAGCGCGCTCCAACAGTCGGGGGCGATCCTCGACTGAAACGCCGAGCCAGACGTTGGAGAGAGGCATTCTGAGCGCGCCATGCCGATTACCCATGCCCGCCGGTATTTCGTTGATGGCCTTACAGAGACTGGCATTACCCATCCCGTCGCGCGTGGTCAGGTACTCTCGCATGCGGTCGCTGCGCTTCGTCAGCACCTGAAACGTATGCTGCGGGCATAGCGCCATGACGGCGACGATCCGGTCGATCATTTCGTCCGATACCCATTCGCCGAACAGGTCCGTCATCGAGCAAGGGAAGATCATGCGCCGCTTTTTCCAGCGCAGGGGCTGCAGCAGCACCTCTTCGTCGAGGAAGACTTCGACCCGAGCCCGGTCCTGCCAGGCGAAGCGCACCGGGTTCTTGAAGCGGGGCTGAAATCCCTCGGAGTAGCAGTGCTTGCAGCCGGGGCTCATGTGCACGCAGAAATGACCGATACCGCCGGTTTCGAGATTGCGCGCACGGATCGGGTTCCAGGTCGCGTCGGTCCACTCGATTTTGGTCTTATCGGCCATCGTTTACCCCCTGTACGGCTTCGAGGGCATGTATGAGTGCCCATCCGGCGCGGGTGAGGCGGACATAGCCATTGTAGGGGTACAGCAAGCCCAGGCCGGTGCCCGGCTTCCGATCGTCCTCGCCCCGACGATGCGTGCCGAGCCGTTTGTAGGCGAGGTAGGCAGCTCTACCGCGCGGCCATGTCCAGTGGCCCGCGTATTTCAGTTTCGGCGAGCGCGCGTCACCGTGGGCAATGGCGTTGCGTTCGTTTTGCGCGATCTGGATGAGGAGCTTCAGTTCGTCTTCGGTGAGCCGGGGCTCCTCGAACCGCTCTTCGAGCGTGGCAATGGCAACGGCATGATGGGCATGGGTCGCATAGGGAAGATCGAGCGCGGTCTTGATCTCGACGGCAGACTTGCCTTTGCGACTGAGTTTGAGGGCCTTCCGGGCGGTTTCCAGATAGGCTGTGGGAGTTGACATTACAGGACTCCTTCGAATTGCTCGGGGGTGGGCCAGGTCCAGAAGCCCTGAGCACCGCGCATGGGGATGGGTTCGGGCCAGGCCTCGATATCGAGCATGGGCCAGCCCCAGTTGGCGTGTTCGTCGCGGTTGCTGTCGTTGGCGCGCGGAACGCCGAATTCGGCGGCGATGTCGATGCCGTTGCGCGGTTCGCCGAGCACGACAGTGCCGAGGCCTGCCGACATGGGAAGGCCGCCTTCGAGTGCCCGGTTGAGGACGCCCTGCGCCTTTTCCGCAATAAGACAGGTTTCTGCCCAAGCGAGTTTGATCGTGTTATCGACGTTGCGGAACTGACGTAGGTGGAAGAGATCGGACAGTTCGTGACGGTTCATCTTCCGCGCGGCGGCGTGGATGACGATGCGCTGGCCGACCAGCGCGCGCGGTGCGCGCCAGCCCCGGAATTCATAGGGCTTTGCCCCGGCGATGATTAGCGAGGCCCATGGCTGCCAGACGGTGAGAGCCTTCATTGTCCGTAGCCCATGCTGGAGAGGGCCTTGGCAACAAGGTTCCAGACGTGCTCGCTCAAGCGGGCGTGACCGCATACCTTCCCTTCACGCTGGGTTCCCGTTGTGTTGATGCGTAGCAACGCACGATCGAGCGCCTCGGCCGATCGGCCACGCAACGAGCGGGCACGATAGTCGCGCTGCCGATCGGTGCCGCCGATGTTGTCGATCACGGCGCGGGCGATTTCGGTCTTCTCGCCAGTGACGGCCGACCATAGTTCAACGCGAACGACGATCATTGTTCGCCATCCTGCCGAGTGATCGGCCTCAGGTCGGTGGCGAGGACAGTCCGCACTCCGGTGCTATTTGCTTTGCTAACGAAGCCTTCGGCTTCCATGCGCTCGACGTATCGGGCCGCCTCGTTGTAGCCGACGCCCAGACGGCGCTGAATAAAGGATGCCGATGCCTTGTCGGCACCCAGCACGAGTGCCCGGGCTTCCAGATATCGGTCCTGCTGGGAATCCTGAATTGACGGGTCTTGCATGATCCTAACTCCCTGTGGTGGTGGTGATCAGCGCTCGCCGAGCAGGCGCTGGTTGCGGTGGAAGGCTTCTTCGGAGCTGATGTGCGACGTGCCGCTGCGCGCGGGCTTATCTCCCGCGAAGAACTCGCCGGCACGCCTGCAGGCGGCGCGCCAGTCGCTTCGTCGTCCGTGACGGTGGGCGTCGATAATTGCGGTGCGGATGTCGCCGGGCAGGCGGGGAAAGCAGTGCTCGCAGATGCGCTGCCAGCGCTTCCGGTGCCGGCCGCAGCCGGGGACGTCGCAAACATAGTTACGCGCCATGGGCTTCCTCTCCTTCGTCTGGCCAGAAGGGGGCGGCGATGAAGCTGGGCGGGCCACCCCAGACTTCCGGCATAGCTGCACGGGGAGCCGATCGAGCGGCACGACGGTGACGACAGTGGCGCCCGTGGCAGTGTGCTTGATGATGATGCGCCCGGATTCGAGCCGTACTACGCGCGCACCAAACGGGATGGCTGCCTGGACAGCGCGGCAGGTGAGTGCGCAGCGGGCCTCGGCCTCGCTGTCCGCGCCGATACGCTCGATGAAGCGGCGCACGGCGTGATGCGAGACATGGATTTCCGGCGCGGCATTCATGGCCGGACATCCCAGGGGCCGGGAACGGCATGGAGCGGCTCGCCCTCGATCGACGGGATCGAGATCGGGTTCAGCACCTCTATGGCGCGCTCGCGGCCTGGCAGGCGGCGGATTGCTCCGCGCCGTTCGAGTTCCTGCAGTGTGCGGTGAGCACCGGATCTGTGTCTTATGCCAACACCATCGGCGCATTCGCGCAGGCACGGTGATTTGCCACCGTGCGCGCGCTGGTGGCCGACGATAAACCGCAGCATATCTGCCTGGCGAGGGGTGAGGCCATAGCTCATGGCCGTTCTCCAAGCCTGCGTTCATGATCGACCTGAAGGCCCCGCCAGGCTCGATGGTATGCGGCATCCGCGAGGCGGTCTGCTTCTGCCTGCTCCGAGTCTGTCAGTGGTCGCTCAAGGCGCAAGAGATCCAGCTCATGGGTGCGCTGCAACTGCTGGGCCAGCGGTATGCGAGCGGGCCTCACCACGGGAGACACCCGAGGATCGAGCACTGGACGATCCCAGCCAGAATCCGATCCAGCATGTACATGCCGAAGGCGAAGGCACATGACCAAGCGGTGATGGACACACCCTCTCTGAAACGATCTCGACGGTGGCGCCGTCCGCAACGGTGCCGGGTCATGCTGCGCACCGTTCGTCGCAGCGGCTGCCAGTGCCGTCGATCACCCGGTTGATGGTTTCGACATTCTGGCAGTCCGGGCAAAAGACATGGCCCTGGCAGGTGGACCAACCCACCGGAAAGACCGGCGAGCGATACTCAGCGCCGCAAGCGCTGCATGCGTAGATCAAAATCTGGCTGTTCACGGTACGGCTCCTTTTTGGGGTGATCAGGGTTGAACGGCGCTGGCGATGCCGGTGAGAATCCAGGCGAAGAGCAGGCCGATGAGCGCGAGCAGCAGGCGGTCGACGAAGGTCGAGCCGAACTCGCGCCGAGTTGGTCCGGACGGTGAAAGCGGCGGCTCACCGGGGTTCGGGGTGGTTTCTCGCCACAATTCGGAGGTGCTGGGCTCGCGCATGGTCAGTCGAGCCCCAGCGCGGACTTGTAGCTGTCGAGGATAGCGGCTTCCTCGCGGCGATCGGCAGGCAGCATGCGCCGCAACCTGACCACCTGCTTCATGATTTTGGTGTCGTATCCGACGGCCTTGGCTTCGGCGTAGACGTCTCGGATATCGTCAGCGATGCCCTTCTTTTCCTCTTCGAGGCGCTCTACGCGCTCGATCAGGAGGCGGAGCCGATCTTCGGGTTCGTTGGCCATGACATTGCCTTTCAGGTTGTGACCGCGCGCTGCGGTCGGATGGTTGAAGCGGGGTGGAACTCATCAGGCCGGGGCTCGAACCTCGGTCGGCCTTCCTGCTCACAGGCTGTGCAGATGCCCGGATCGATGGCGGACCAGACGACATCGTCGCCGTATCGGTCGAAGGATTGGGTCAGGGGATCCCACCCGCACGCCATGCAGAGGCGCGGGTGACGACGGGGGTCGCCGGTGCAAAGCTGGCGGTAGATGTCGATGTCGAGCGGATGCGAACGCGACATGTCGACGACGTAGAAGCCACGCTCCAGCCTGAAGCCAACGCTCTCGAACATGCGGAAGTTGCGTTCGACATCGGCCTGATGCTCGGGCCGGTGCCAATAGGGACGCGCGGCCTGCTCGATCGAGCGTCCGGCTGCCTGGCGCCGCATGCGGACATAGTCCCATGGCAGAACTGCCGGTGCCGACGGTCCCTGGTCGAGCATGGTGAAGAGGGAGGGGGCGCCGGTCATGGCCGGACCTTCGATGCGGCAGCGCGTGCCTGGTCATGGAAGACCCAGCAGCGCACCGGGGGCACACCATCATTGCGCGAATTGACTGTGGCCTGCTCGATGAAGCGGCGTGCCTTTGATGTCTTGAGTGCCCGGATCAGTTCGGGATGGGTCGGCAGGCTGAGCCGGCGCTCTGCGCAGCGAGCCTCCATCTCGTTGAGGCGAACGGCGATGAGGCCCTCATCGGCGCGTCGGTGATGATTGATCCTGCCCGTAAGTGCCGCCGGATCCTCATTCTCTTCGAGATAGTCGAACCGCTCCCAGAACAGGTTGACGTTCGGGTCTTCGCTGTTGACGGCGACCTGTCGCTCACTGGCCATCTGGACAATGAAGCGCGCCGCAGCGGCCTGCTGTTCGTCGGACAGCGGAACCAGCGTGCGCATGGCGTCAAGGAAGGCGAGCAGCTGACCGTGGGTCTTTGCGAGGCGATTGGTGCGGATGGTGTCGATCGCGAGCAGCTCGCCCTCGTACTGGGCGAACGCCTGTCGAAATCGCGCCATGATTTCGGCCTCGCGGCGCGCGGCGTGGACGATGAAGCCGGAAATCTGTTCGATCGGCCATTGCTCAAGGCGCTCGGCCGAGGCCTTGGTGCCCGCGGACCAGCCCGACATGTCGAAGCCCAGCGACATGATACGCTCAAGGATGGCGCGGCTCGCGTTGACCGGCTCATTCTGTTCGATGACGATCGCACCGCGAAACGGCGGCTCGAAGGTCTCCATGCCGCCGTTCTTGACCCCGCGGGACCGGACGGTGCGCCCGTTGTAGGCAGTCTTGAGTTCCTCCCATTCAAACTTCTTCGAATGGCTGGCCTCCTCGCGCCGGTCGCCCTCGATCAGGACCACGGGCAGGTTGCCGACCTTGCCAAGGTTGCGCGCCATCGCCGCCGGTGTTGCCTTGGCCGGATCGAAGCCTTCGTAGTTCTCGCGGCCGAGCAGCTTCCACAGGAACTCGACCAGCGTGGTTTTTCCCGTGCCGGGCAGGCCGTGCATTTCGAGGAAAGGAAAGCTCTTCATCTCGGCGCGCACCTGCTCGGCGAACAGGGCGGAAAACCAGAAGGTCAGACAGACGATGCCTTTGGCGCCATAGGCATCCCAGAGATCGGCCAGCCAGCTGGTATCGAGGCGCTCGGCGTCGTAATTTATGTCCAGCAGCCGTTCGGCGGTGCCGAGTTTCAGGGCCTGCTTGCCGATCTGGAAGAATTCGTTGTCGTTCGGCTTGTAGACGCGACCGCCGGCAACGGCGAGGTCGCCGAGGATGTAGGCCTTGGCATCGCGGCAATAGCCGGTGAAACCCAGCGGCCGGACGTCGGGCAAGTCGGGCGTCTGATGCTGCAGGATGCGGGTAAGCTGGTGGCCCGATCCGGTCCACACGCCGCCGAAGGCGAACAGCCGGTCTTCGAAATTCGCGGCCTTGCGCAGCTGGGCTGCGGTGAAATCGCCCTTGACCGCAGCGCGCTTTCCGCTGGGATAGGAGATGTTCACGAAGAACCTGGTCTCGTCGGTTGCCTCGTCGCGCTGGCGATAGAGAACGCGGAACGCGCAGTTTGCGATTTCCTCAACGGTCAGGGCCTCTCGGCTCGCATCCATGCGGATTTCAGCCTCGGCTTCGGCGTCGATTTCCTCCAGCTTGCGGGTGCGCTCGCGCCGGTATTCGTCAATCTTCTCCTGGACGGTCGCAACGTCGATCGCGCACCAATAGGTCCGGGAACCGAAGCTGAAGTGGAAGCTGTTCCAGCGGTGCTTTTCCCAGATCAGGAAGGCCTTTTCCTGCGCTGTCCTGGCCAGAAGCACTTTGCCATTCCACAGGTATTCGGCGCGGTGGGTCTCGGTCAGCCGGTCGAAGCCGAGCAGATCGTTCCAGTCGAGTTCCTTGCCGTTCTCGTCTTCTTCCTGCGGCTGCGCGGCGGTGGCGTTCCATCCTTCTTCGCGAGCCCTCCGCACGAAGTCGCGCGAAGCCTTGGTGCCGGCGGGGCCGACGTCGAAGGCGAAGACGATCACGGGTTTGCGGAAAGGTCGGTCGGAGCCGGCGATGTGGGTGCGCAGCGCCTTGAGGAACTCGGAAGGGTAATTGTTGCTCGACATGGTCGATGCGGCGCGCTGCCCTGCATCTTCGAGTGCCCAGGCGTTGAAGATGCCTTCGGCCAACCAGATCGATGAGGCGTTGGCCATGTCCTCGATCGTGACATCGGGCCGCTGCCATGCCTGGCCCTTGTAGGATTTGCCGGGCGCGAAATGGGCCTTGCGATCGAAGCGTCCGGGCTGGTCGATAAGCCGTTCCCACCAGCTGCCGCCGGGCAGCGGAAAGCGGACAGTGGCCGATCCGATCTTGCGCGCGTCGTCGTGGAAATATTCCTGCGTGTAGGCTTCGCGCATGCCCATCAGGTTCAGCCGGCGGGCGTCAGCGAGATAGGCATCGGCAGCGGCTGTGGGGTTCTCCGGAGTCTTCTTGTAGCGGTTGGACCAGGTGTCGAAGATCTCGGGATAGAGGTCGCGGACGGACCCTTCCCAACCGCACTTGTTGGCCCTGCCGCATTTCAGCACCCAGGGGCTCTCGGCACGGGCAAAGACCTCGCGCCCGTCGCAATCCGGGCATTTGCCACCTTGCAGCCATTCGCCCGAATCCTTCTTCCACCGGAAGTCGGCCTTCAGCAGGGGTAACAGGGATTTGCGGATGTCGTCGCGCATGAAGGGCGTGGGCTTTCAGTCCTGATGGCGGGCAAAGGGGGAGCGCCGCCGGAATCGCGTCCGGCAGAGCAGCGGGAATGGGTGGGAAGGCGGGTTGGGCCTCAGCCGGCCTGGCCGGCGGCGGGCGGCACCTCCGGGCCGCATGGCTGGTCATTGGCAGAGGCCGCGTGTTTTCGCGGCGGGGCCACCCGAAGCTGCACGTCCGGGTTGGGACGTGCGCTGGGTGAGATCGTGTGGGTAACGGTCAGTTCCGCGCCGAAGGTATGGCCGCAAGCGGCGTCAAGGCACTGGAAGCTGATCTGGCGATAGGTTCGTGTGAGGGACCGCGATGTGCGGATGCGAGCCGGCCCACCGCAATGCGGGCAGGCCATGCCAAGGCGCGCCTGGTGCGGTATCTCCGCTTGCGTGCCGGGCAGCTGCATGTCCCCCTCCCTTTGGGTCATCAGCCGTTCCCCGAGCGTCGTTTGCGCACGATGGCGAGCAGCTGTGTCGATGCCTCGATATCCTCTTCCAGCTCGCGCTCGGTGACGAGGAGGTCAGCATGGGTGGCGCCGGGTTGCGCGGCGATAAAGGCTGCTGCCAGCGCCTCGCCCGATTCCTTGGCCGCCTTCGCGGCTGCGCTTGCCACTTCGCGCGCGCCGGTGGAGACCTGCAAGGCTTCCACTTCAAGCAGGATCGCCTGGCACTGCAGTAGCGGCGCGCCTTCGCCGCCTAGCGCGGCATATTCGGTATCGAGAGCGCGCATCTGGTCGAAGGTGATGCGTTCGCCCGCCGATGGGCTGGTGTCCGGGTTGGTCCACTTGCGCACGGCGCTTTCGCCCTGTCCGCAAATTTCAGCGACGCGATCCCAACCGATCACGCCTGCGATCCGGGTCACGGCCTGTTCGGCCGAGAAGGGCGGGCGAAGCTTCGTCATCGCCCGGCAGCCCCATAGAACCGCTCGCCGCCGCCGTTGGCGTGGCGGTCGCGCCCGTCGAAAGTGCCGTTCCGATTGGACGGGACATTCGGGAGGATCACGTCAAGAAGGGGTTCGGAAGCGTCGTATGGCACGCCATCGACAAGGCCCCGAGGATAGATATCGGGCCGCAGCTCATGGCGGGAAATGCCGGTCGCGGCTTCTACCGCGAGTACGTGCTCGGCCGGGAGGCGTTTCGATGATTGGAACCACTTCCACACCGATGGTTGAGTGATACCGCATATGCGGGCGAGACTGGCTTGTCCGCCCGCGACATCGCGTGCGAGTTCGAGTGCTTCGAAGGGGCTTGGTGTGCAATCCATGGGGGTATCTATAGATATGTCTATTAGACGGTCAATAGATATTTCGAACTTTAATCCTATAGACGAAGCTATAGGGTTGGCGGCCATGGGCTTGGGTGATCGAATTCGTAAGCGTCTAGAAGAGCTAGACATGTCCCAGGCGGAACTGGCTCGTCGCGTCGGAATAACGCAGCCGAGCATCAATCACCTGGTTAAGCGCGGTGCGGCAGGCTCCGCGCATCTGCATAAAATTGCTCGCGTACTTGTGACGACGCCCGAGTATCTGTCCGGCGAAACCGATGATGATTCGCCGGGAGCGGGCGTGCCCGACCGCAGCTCCAAGCCTCGGGATGATGAACCAAAGGCCGCCGATAGCGACGCCATCGCCTGGATAAAGCAGGCCGATCTGACGTTGGGCATGGGCGGCAGCTATCTCGAAGGCCCGGTGGAAGAGAAGCTCATTCCGTTTCCGGCCGATTGGTTGAGCAATTATTCGCCGGCCGCCCAGCGCTTCCTTGTCTTCGTTCGGGGGAAGGGCACCTCAATGGAGCCGACGATCTTCGACGGCAATCTCTGCCTGCTCGATCTCAGCCGCACTGTCGTCGATGAGCAGGACGAACTCTGGGCCTGTGCCTACGGTAACATCGGCATGATCAAGCGTTTGCGGGCGATGCCGGACGGATCGATAAAGATCATGTCGGACGCCGATGGCGTGCGCGACGAAACTGCCGGCGATGGCGAGCTGCACATCATTGCCCGGTGTGTCGGCGTGTTTCGGCGGACATGACCGGCAGCCGCCTGGCTCAAATGTCGCTGGCCGTTGTCGGCAGCCGCTACCCCAACGCGGACGGTTCCGATCGGCTCGAAGAGATTGCGCGATGTGCCGCCGGCGAGCCGGTGGAGCTGCGGCCAGAGCCGACCAACCGGCACGATCCGCGCGCCGTAGCGGTTTTCTCCATCCGCGGCGTGCAGATCGGTTATCTCACAGCGGAACGCTGCGGCCGCATTGGTGCGCTGATCGGCGAAGGGCGTGAGCTTCGTGCTGTCGTCCAGGGCAGTACCGAATTCGGAACATGGCTGCGAATCGCGTTCGATGGCGAGGAGCCGGTTCTGCCGTTGCAGCGGGCAACCCCCGCACGAGGGCTAGACTCTTATACGGATAAGGAGGTGCCGGGCTTGGAATCACAAGGTGTAGATTGAAAGCTTGGGCTGTTGTGTAGTTCAGAAGCCTTCTGTTGCTGCCGTAGCCGCACATAGCTTGCTGATGTCCGCATCTGAAATATCAACCGGCAAGGGGGCTTCACCACTCCTGAAGGCAGACGCGCATTGCTCAATGTAAATGGAATGCGCTGCATCGTCTGTTCGATGGGTACCGGAAGAGGATGGATCATCCAAAGTCGCTCCTGCTTTCTCGGAGGGTGCATCTTGATAATTGGAAAACTCGATTCGGACAGGTTCTGAGTCCAAATTCGCTGCATCATCGCGCCCTGAAAGCGAACAATTTTTTATGGCAACAACCAACACAAGGCCCAATCCCAGAATGGCGGCTTGAGACTTTGTTGCCCTGATCATTACAGCTTCTCCAACTGCTTCCTTGTATCGGGCATAACTAGCCGTCAATCCGGGAGTGTGTCAGCCTTAATGTTGATCTGCGATCAGCGCGGATTTCTCGACTTCGAAACAGCGAAACCGTAGGTCCGACCGAAAGCGGTTGGCAAGCATTGTGTCGCCTAGGCGCTTGCATTCGGCTTCTGACGAAATGTTGTCGATGACACTGATATTGGTGCCTTCCATTCCAGCGACAAAGAGCAACAGAACCCAGACATTCATAAACTTTCTCGTTTCTCACTCAGGGGGGGCACGCTTTTCGGCGGCAAGGCCAATTGGTTAATCTTTGCAGCGATATCCTCAAGCGACCACATGTGATCGGTGATGCCTACGGCCATTGCAGGCGTAGGCCGCGTGGACAAATTCCAAATCGAATGACGACTGCTCGTGGTCAACTGCGAAAATGGGACGAATGGCTGGATGTCGGTGGGAAGCTGACCTCGAATGTAATGCAATCCAATTCTGACCGTTCTAATCGGTATATCTGTTTGACCGACCGAGATTGCAGTTCGCACATAAGGTCCGCAAGTTTTCTAAAACGGTAGATCCACCACGAGACCAGGGAAGTATGTGATCTACATGCAAATCACATTCAGGGTTTTTGGCTGGATTATCTCCGCATAGAACACACCTGAAATTGTCGCGCTTCAGCACTTTGAAGCGCAAACCCAGAGGGGCATCACGCCGACCTTGTCGATTGGGATATTCCTCAATCACCTCGATTTTGGGAAGGTCACAAACAGACCGTTCTCGGTTGTCTACGTTGCCATTTACTTGGTCATCGTCACGGTTTGCTTGTTCGACAAACGCTGCCAATGCTTTGTTCCATGTCCCAAAGCGCCGCGAGTATGCTTTACCCCCGACGATCGACGGTGACTGCCCCATTTCTCGGTAAGTCGGAGGACGCCCATAATGCGTCCAAACATTTAGGAGATTTTCGAAACATTCGTCATCGGTGTACCTTGGGCTTAGCGGAGTAGTGCCAATTCCCGCTGTTTTGAGCGCCTCGCGGGTTGACCCCCAGCCCCTGATCAAACGTTTGTTGCTGAATGGCAGATGTTGTTTCACATCCTCCACGGTTAGAAAATCCTTACCTAGCTTTGTGGCCAGATCCCTTAGTCGTGATAGAACCTCATCATCAGACAGTGAAATTGCATGTCGGCCAATTCTATGGCCGACCCCAGCTGCATTGAGTGCATTCGCCCATGAGCCAAATCGACGGGTCACTGTTGTCCGATCAACTTTTGCGTGACGGCCAAACGCCTCCTGAGTGAGTTCCTTGCCGGGAATCAAGGCCGAGACACGTCGAATTTCAGCAAGGATTGCTTCATCCGAGGTGTCCACCAGTCTGTTTAATTCGAAGCGGGCATCATCTTCATTCACGCTACAAGCCATCGCCGTCTGGTCGTATCACAATCCAACAAGAACCTTCTTTTTTCATCTTATGAATATTCTTGCAAATCGGCAACTGCGACAATGTCGTCGATTGCCGACAGTCCGCTTTTGGTGGTGAAATGCGATAAGCTGCCATGTCCGCTATCGGGTGGCGTGAAAATCGGACCTAATGGCAGGAAAGGGGGTGGGGAGCTGTCACTCGTCCTCGTTCGTTGTGAACGCATAGAGCGCCGCCCACCCGACCGCTTCTGCAACAAATATGAAAATGGCTGTCGTTGTATCACCAAGTAGCCAGAGAAGGACGCCCACAACTGCGCCGATTAGCAATGTGCTTTTTGCCGGGCTAAGTTTCCTCATCCAAGCACCGTGCAGACTTTCCGAAACGTCCGCAATGTCGTCGTAGCCGGACAGGCCGCTTTAAGTAAGATTTTGCAGTAAGTTGCCGCTCTAACCAGTTTGGAATTTGCCCAGGTGGCCTAGCCCTTCACCTCAAGCTTGATCCTCGTCGCCAGGCCGCTGCTGTCGAGCGTATGCGTCAGGCTGGCGATCAACCAGGATTGCTCATCGATTGTCGACTTGAGCCCGCTAACCTTCACCGGCTGTTCCGGGATCAGGTCGGGCCGTCCCAGGCCGAGCGTCAGATCCAGCGTGGCCTCGGCGCGTTTCGCGCGCTTTGCCTCCGCCTCGGCCGCCGCGCGCGCTTTTGCCTCGGTGTGATAGACGCGGCGCATCCGGCGCGGCTTGCCCTTGGCATCGCTGCCGCCGCCGATCGTCACGGTCTTGCGCGTGCCGCTGGCCTGATCGTGCCATCGCGCTTCCACGCCGGCCTCGCCCGATCGTTCGGTTTCGTTGTAGCGGTATCCGGCCAGCTGCGCCTTCGCCAGTTCCAGCGTGGGCAGGGCCTTGCCGCCTGCCGACTGGCTCTTGCCGATCGGCGTCAGCAGCAACTTGCCGTCCTTCACCGTCGCCACGGCATCGTGCTCGCGGCCCAGCTGGCGCAACAACGCCATGTCGCTTTTCTGATGCTGCGACAGCACCTTGATCTCGATATCTTCGAGTTCGGGTGAAACCTTCGCGGTCAACCCGTTACGCCCGGCGACCTTGCGGGCTAGATCGCCCAGCGTGGTGTCCTTGTGCTTGTCCTCTCGCCGCTTGCGGAAGCTGCCGGTCAGATCAGCCGATCGCGCGCGGATCGTCACCTGGTCCGCCGGGCCGCCCCAGTCCACCTGGTCGACGGTGAACTTGCCCTTGTCGATCAGGCCTGGCGTCACGTCCATGCCCTGCTTCCAGCCAAGCTGCAGCGTGATCTGCGCGCCCTTCTTCGGCAAGGCCAGCTTGCCGTCGGAATCGTCGAGCACGATATCGAGCTGATCGGCCTCTCCGGCGCGTTCATCGGTGAGCGTCAGCGACACCAGGCGGGGCTTTGCCTTGTCCGAAAAATCCTGTCCGTCGACCGAAAGCCGAAAGTCGGCGATGTTCGCGCGTGCCTGCGCCTGCGCGTCCGGCGGCGCGGTTGCCATTAGCGTGTTCCGGAGAGCAGCCGCAGGCAGGCCTTGCAGGTGGTCCGTGCCCGGGCATGGTTGTTGTTGGCGACGCCGTCCGGCCCGCCTGCGCCGGTGCGACCGCACAGGTTGGTGCCCAGCGGCCTGCGGTAATGAATGACGGCGGGTCTGTTCTTGCTCATCGTATCCTCTTCAGGTCTATCGCGAAGTCCACCATGCGCGGCACGCCGTCGATCAGCAGGTGCTGCTTGCGCAGATCCAGCGCGACGATCACATATTCGCCCCAGACGCGGCCAGTGCCGTCGACGAAGGTGTAGGGCTCGCCCGCGTCGGCCATGTCGTTCAGCGTGTCGATCTCGGCATAGGAGCCGGCCAGTTCGGGCGCGAGAATCCCGCTCAGAGTCTTTACGTCGTCGCGGGGGCCGACGAACTGCGCGGAGTCCCGCTCGCCGACCAGGCTGACGGGCTCGTGCCGCCATGACCGGCGGTGCTCCTCCTCGGAGAAAGGCACGGTGGCCAGCTCGAACACGAACAATCCCAGCGCGGCGTACATCAGTCCATGTCCTCATAGCTCGATGCGCGCCGCGCCTCGGCGGCGCGCGCCTGCTCGGCCAGAGCATCCTTGATCTGTTTCGCCAGATCCGCGCCGTCCTGCCCCGGCTGCGCTTCGACCTTGATCGTTATCGGGCCAGAGAAGACGATGGGCCGGGCGCTACGACGCGAGGTGTTCGATTCGCCCCTGCGATCGAGGGTGTTCTTGTCCGGCCGGCGTGGTGGTTCGATGCGCACATCTTCGACCGCCGATCGCCGAAGCGCGTGCGGCATCGGCGGTGTGATGGCGCGTGGCAGAGCGGATGGTGGCCGGTTCGGGGTTGACGCGAGTCGGCGCATCAGTGGGGGTTGCGCAGGTGCTTCGTCGCGTTCGGCGCGCCAGCGGATTTCCCGCTGCAGCAGTTCCGGCAGGCGCGGCCTTGGTGGCCTGCCGTAGGTCAGCCCGATCTGGTGTGCAGGAATGGCAGGAAGGCGCGGCAGTGCAGGCACATGGGCCATAGCTCGCCCACCTGGCATCACTTTCGGATTTGGCAAGATGATCGGCTTTGGCGGGATCGGCGCCCCGTCCTCGGCCATGCGGCGCGCCAGGCTGCGAATGCTGGCTAGTGGAGATCGCGAACCGCCGTCGATCCCCCGCGCGAGGCCTACGGTGATGAACCTGCCGTAGCCGTCGAACACGCGGCTCGGCGACTTGATTTTCATCTGGCCGCGGAATGCACCCTTGATACGGCCCGACAGAGTCGTGATCGAGGCGAGGACACCCGGCAAGCCAGCGATCATGCCGCCGGCAAGGCCAAGCATCATGTTGCGACCGAGAGAAGAATACTCCGAACTGCCGCCCAGTTGCTGGCGCATCCGGCTCCTGACCCGCCCTGCTTCGGTGACGGCCTGGTTTCCGGCTGAGCGCTGATCGGCAAGACCGCGGGCCATGAGCGAGCGTGCCTGGGTGTTCTGCCGGGTAAGTTCGGCGGCCCGTGCCTCGCCGATTTTCCTGAGGCCGGCAGTGGCCTGTGCCGGCGACAGGTCGGCCTTCGGTGGCTTGGGGCGTCGAGGCGTTACGGGTGTGGCGTGTTGGGGCCACTCGACCGGACGAAGCTGCCCCAACTGCGGAGCGCTACGCTCGGCACTACGGCCAGGGCGCGCGGCCCTGCGTGGACGGGCGGCTAGCATCGGCGGAGGAGCCGGGATCGGCCATTTCGCCTTTTTCGGAGCGGCGAGCATCGGTGGCACGGCATCCGGTTTCGCACGCAGCAGGATCTGGCGATAGGCCGTGGCCCTGGTCTTGCGCTCCTCCTCGCGCTTGCGGTCCCGGGCGTCTATCGTAGCCTTCAGGCGTTCGATAGACTTGGCGTCGGCAGTCGACAGCAGATGCCCGCCAGGCATCATGGAGCCAAGCGTGTTTCCCACGCCGCGCGCCTCGATGTTGGCCGTGACCTGTTCCAGTTTATCGCTGGCCGCATCGATAATGAAGTTGGTGGCTGGCGCAGTTTTCTTGCCCATCGCCTGCTTCAGGCTGGCCCACTGAGTCTCAAGGCGCTTCAGCTTGGCCGTCTGGTCCTTCATGCGTTCGTCGAACGCCTTGTCGACTGTGCCACCCGAATTCATCACGTCATCGCGCAGCTTTTTGTATTTGCCAAGCTTGGTGATCAGAGCCGTGACCCCCATCTGCGCCTGCTGGTCAGTGAATATCTGACCGATCTTGTCGTTGTCGCCCTTCGTCGCCTTCAGGGTCAGCTCGGCGACCACTTCCAGCAGGTCGCGGCCTTCGGATTTTGCCTTCTTCAGCGCCTTGGGAAGGTCCACCCCGAACTTGTCGAAGTTCTTGGCCAGTTCGCGCGAGTTGAGCTTGAGGATCAGGTTGCGCAGGTTGTTCGCGGCCTCGGCGTCGTCACCGGCCAGCGTGCGCGTGATTTGCAGCCCGGCGACCAGCTGGCCCAGCGCCTTGTCCCCGGTCTGGCCCAGCGCGCCCCATGCGCCGGTCAGCGCCGGCAGCTCGCCGGCCATGGCCTTCATGCCGAAAGCGCCGGCATTGTCTCCCGCCGCCATGATGTCGAGAATGCGCTGGGCCTGTTCTGCAGGGATCTTCAGGTTGGCCACGCCTGCCGCGACCGAATTGACGAGATCGTTTTGCTCCGCCTCGTAGGCCGTGGCCGCCCTTCCGGTCGCCCGCATGATCGAAACCGTGGCCTTCTGGATCGTGAGGAAGCGTTTCTCGGGATCCTTAATCGAATCAAAGTCGCTGAGCAGGCCTATTCCGGCCAGGGTGTCGACGGAACCAGCCATGTCCTGCGGCAGCCGCGCGACATCAGGCGAGAGCTTGCGCAGCGTTTCGCCCAGGCGCTGTGCCTGGTTGCGCGTGAGGTTGGCCTTCTGGCCGATGCTGGTGAGCGTGGATTCATAGGCCGCGTTGGCCTTGATACCATCGGTCACCTCGCGCAGGGCGCCATATCCCGCCGCCAGCCCCATGGCGACGGGCAGCCGGCCGATGATGACCCCGGAAAGGCCACCGGAACCACCATCCTGGGGCCGCTGCATGCGGCCCTCGCGCGCCATCTCGCGATCGACCTGGGCAGCGGCCCGAGCTTCCTGCATTCGGCGCGGCGCGGTGCGCTTCAGCTCCGCATAGTGACGGTTGCGTTCGGCCAGGCGTGAATTGGCCTGGCCCAGTTCCCTTACCAGCTTGCGTTCGTCGTCGGCCAGGTTGCGGGTGGAGACGCCGGCATCGCGCAGGCGGTCGCGCGTCTCCTGCAATTCGCGCTGCTGACGATCGAACTCACGGCCCAGATCTGCCGCCTCGCGCTTTGCGCGGGAGAATTCACGGGTCAGTTCCCTGGTCGGCCTGTCGGTCTGCTCGATTTGCCGTGCGAGCGCGGAGGTGCGCTTCCTGGCATCGTCGAGCCGGGTGCCGGTTTCGGAAAGGCCGCGCTTGAGATCACGGAAGCCGTGGATGTCGGCCTGTGCCTTTTCGAGCCGGGTGATGTCAGCGCGGGTCTCGCGGATCGCCTGACCGGCCTTCTTCGAGGCATCGCGGATCGCGGTCAGCGGGCCACTGGCCTTGTCCATGGCTGCCAGCAGCACGCGGATGCGCAGATCGCGGTCGGACAAGGCTTCAGCTCCTCATGATCTTGAACCGCTCCACAGCGCGGTCCTGCCAGCGGAGCAGTTCGGTCAGCGACATTGCCCGCAAGACGTCGGGCGGCCAGTGAAAGATGGCGGCAAGGTCCGCCATCGCTTCCTCTATTCGCTCGGGGAGTCCACCCTCACGCCCCGCGGCAGCAAAAAATTCGCGGCTTCTCCCGACAGAGCGGTGAAATCGGCCGGATTCATCGTAGCCAGTTCGCCAGGAAGAAGCGCGGGCTCAGTAATCCGCGCGAGCAGCCGACGCATCGAGCCAGCCTCCATGTCGATGACATCGCGCAGCGACAGGCCTTCCAGTTCGCCAGGATCCGGACGGCGGACCGAGACTTCGGCGATGTCGCCTCCGGCACGGGCGATAGACTGTTCCAGAGGAACCTTGGCGCGGGGTTTTGCATCTGTCTGCTCGGCCACCGCGACGGGCTTGTCAGGCGTGTCTGTCATGTCGGATTCCTCCCTGTCGTGCCGTGAGATCAGATGCCGATGGCGTTGCGGATATCGGCGTAGCGATCCTCGCCATCGACGATGTAGATGCAGTTGAGCATGTCGATTTCGAGAAGGACGCGGCCGTCTTCCGACCAGCGGATGTAGGACCAGATCAGTTTGCCGGTCTGTTCGGTCTTGGCGCCGATCTCGGCGGTGCCGCCGCTCGCCTCGGGAATGCGGCCGCGTGCGACCAGCTCGCCTGCCTTGACGACGCCCTCGACGTCTTCCTGGTACGCCCCCTGCCAGCGGAAGAGGGTCGAGGCTACGCCGGCGCGTCCGAAGCGGGTGATGATCTTCGACCACAGGCCGGCGCAGGTGATCTCGATCTCGCCCTGTTCGATGCCCATGGGTGTGTCGATCTCGCCGAGGACACCGCCAGGGCGGATCTTCTCTGTTTTCTCCTTGAGGTCACCGAGGTTCACCTTGGTGAACTCGCCGAGGAAACTGTCACCGTCGATCCAGGCGTTGCCGTTCTTGAGCTGGGAGGGGAGGCCCATGGGAATGTCCTTTACGTATCAGAAGGGAGCGGGGAGGGTGGCGTGTCAGCCGTTCACCTGGTCGGCGAAACCGAGGTAGTACCGGCCGGTGATCCGCTGGTTGAGCGTCAGCCCTTCCAGCGGGGCGACGAAGCCATAGTCGTAATCGACCGCGAGTTGGCCGTTTTGCAGGTTGATGACCGGATTGAGCGCGTCATTGAGCCAGGCGCTGCCCCCCATCAGCCGGCCCTGGGCAACCCAGTTCGCCAGCTTCATATTGGCGGTCTCGACGATGTTCTTGGCCAGGCCAACCGTCATTGGCCGCTTGAGGTAGGGGGCCTCGGCATCGGCAATGGCGTCCTGGATTGCCTGCGCCGATCGAGTCGCCACCTCGAACGAGAAGGCTGCCTGGTCGAGACCCGCAAGCGTTCGCACGCCCCAGAAGCGGAAGCCGTTCATCCGGACCAGCGTCGTAACGTTCGCGGTGTTGAGTACGCCGGCATCGGTCGCATCGTCGCGGATGTCGAAGCTGACATCGACGGTGATCCCGGTCACGCCGTTGACAGCGACGTTGGCGATCGAATCGTGCCAGCCAGAGCGCTGGTCGATCATCGCGCGCAGACCCAGAGCGACGGCGACAGCCTTGCCATCGAAGGCGACCGCGCCGGTGAAATCGGGCCAGATGCCCATCAGTTCGCGCTGGCCGAAGTTGCCGGCGGCGGTCACCGCGTCGTCGCGATCGGCGCAGAGCGTACCGTCAGCCTCGCGCAGGTGGAAATAGAGGAACCCGCGCAGGGCCTGCGCCACGGAGACAAAGGACGCGACGACATCGGGCGAATCGAGCCCCGGTGCGCCAAGGATGCGCGGACGGATGCCGGTATGCGCTTCGGCATACATCAGCGCCTGCGCCGCGGCGATGGTCAGATCCTCCTGCACCGCCGGATCTGCGTCGATCACCGCGCGGCTGACGATCACCAGCGGCTTGCCCTGCTCGCGGATCGTCTGGAGCACCGGGGCGAGCGTGCCGCCGCTTCCGGCAACTTCGATGGCGGCGTCGAGATCAGTCACCAGCACCGGCGTATCCACCGGGAAGGCGGCGTCGAGATCGGCGGTTGCCTGCCCGGCCGCCGCGCTGGCGGTGCAGACCACGCCAACGATCGAGAGCGACTTTTCAAGAACGGGGCGAAGGCCGTCGACGGGTTCGTTTACGATGATTCCGAAAGGCATGTTCTGGTCCTCAGACGCTGAAAGATGGAAGGGGAACGGTCAGGCGAAGCAGGCCGTTGGGAGCAGGCTCTTCGGTCGAATAACCTTCGAGCCTGATAGTGAAGGCCCCGTCCGGGCCGGCGACCGGCATCAGGACGCGAGTCAGGCGCAGGCGCGGCTCCCAGCGTTGCAGGGCGACCGCAACCGCGGCGAAGAGGCGAACCTTGCCGGGGCCGTTCATCGGCCGGGCGAGCAGTTCGAACAGCGGCGAGCCGTATTCGCGGCGGCACACGCGCGATCCAATCGGCGTGGTCAGGATGTCGGCAATCGACTGGGCGAGGTGTTCGAGGCCGGAAAGCCGCTTGCCGGTGCTGGCATCTGTGCCGTTCATGTCGGCAGCCCTGTCTGGCCGCTGCCCGGCTCGACACCGCCGTGCTTGTGGGTCTTGAGCCCGATCGCGCCGGCGAGGACATTGGCGGGGGTGGTGATGTTGCCGCTGGCGGTGATCGTGCCGGTCACGGTGACATCGCCCTGGATGCTGACGCCGCCGGGCGCGACGATCGATGCGGTGGCTGCGCCGGCCAGCGCAATATCCAGCGCATGGCTTGCCGGATCATAGGCGATGAGGCTGCCGTCCTCGAACTCCACGACTTCGCGGGTTTCATCGCCGATATGGGGAAAGGCATCGCAGGTGTGGCCGCGCAGCGCCACGGCGCCTTCGATATCGCCGTCAGGGCATAGCAGCGTGACCTGCTCGCCAACCTTGGGCCGGCTCCAGACGCGGGTACCGCCGGCACCGCCGGTGAGGAAGCGGATCGGCCCGGTCTCGACGTCGCCGCTTTCGACCACGATGCGACCGGCGGACAGGTCAACCGAAGCGATCCGGCCATGCCGGATCATCTCGCCAACCAGTCCAGGAAGATCGTCTTCGCGCATGAACGTCACATGCGCGCAGGCGCGAACACGGTGCGAGGCAGGGCTGTTGTAGCTGGCAGTGCTACAACAGGGGGCTATGGCATGTCGTGATCGGTCCCGCGGCTCACGGGCGCGGCGCGGCGGGCATATCGCCGCGTCTTTCCAGCGCAGCCAGACGCGATGCCAGATCGGTTATTGTCGCTTCCTGTGCCGCCAGGCGGGCATCCTGACGCTTCACGATATCGAGCAGCGGCACGACCAGGCGGTCATAGGCGATGCCATCGGGGACCATGCGGGCGCCCTCGATCGGGAACCGCTCGTTGTTCTCGTCGGGCTCGGTCCAGTCGTCAGGGTGAGGCCCCCACTGGACGAAGCGCGGATCGATCTGGGCCATCTCTTCGGCCGACAGACCATAGAACGACCAGTCTTGCCGGTCGGTCTCAGCGGTCGAACGGTAAAAGATCGGTGTCGCTGCGAGCAGGGCGTCCGAATAACGGGCCTGCATCGGCTCGACATCGCGCTTGTAACGCATAGACGACGTCGATCGCAGCAGCCGGTTGGTGCTGAAGTCGATGAAGGCATTTGCCGCGCTCGCTGTCGTGCTGGTCAATACATAGGCGTACGTCCCGTCATGCCAGAAGCGGCGCGTACCAGTGCCGTCCGAGATCGCGACATTGCCGGCCATTCCTGGAGTGCCGGAATATTTGCCAAGGAAGGTATTGTCGTCGCCGTTCGTCAGCGAACTGCCGGCATCTGTCGGCCCGACGATCGTGTTGTCCGCGCCGGTCAACGCCCAGGCAGCCTTGGCACCGATGATCGTGTTGTTAAGACCAATGCTGGCCGAGGCAGAGCAGGCAGAGGCACCGATCACTGTATTATAGTTCGCGATGGTGACAGCGCTTGTCAGGACCACATTTCCCAGACACACGACGCCAGTAGGGGCCGATGTCGCATCCTCGGCGGCGCGGCAGCCGATGACGGTGTTCTGCTGTGCACCGGCTCCGAGAAGGTGCGCAGCGTTGTAACCGAACAGGGTGTTGTTGCCGCCGATGACACCGTTGCCGGCATCGACGCCTACGACGCTGCAGCCGAATGACGTTCCCGCACCGAGGCCGGTTCCCGTGCCAAGCCGTAGACCGGTTCCTCCGTTTCCACCCTCGGCCTGGGGAATGATCGACTGGCTCAGCTTGTAGGTCGTGCCATTGACGCGCGCGAAGAAGCCGGTTGTCGTGGACCAGAAGTCCCCGTTGGCCGGCGCAGCAGGTGCGACGCCGTGCGGGATGTTAAAGCTTGCGCCGGGGGCGGTGCTGGGCGCTGCCGTGAAACGGCCTGACAGGGTCATGGCCTCGAACGTGGCAGTGCCGGTATGCGCGCCGCTGGCCGCCGCAGGCACTCCCAGATTGGTGCGCGCGGTTGCCACGGATGCCACGTCGGCAAGGTTATTTGCGGCCAGCATCGCGCCGATCAGGTTCGACTGGATGAGCATCCACGACGCGCCGACTGCCGCCTGGGAGCCGCCGGCATTGTCAGCCACGGCGACGTAGACGTCACCGACGTCGACGACGATACCGGCTGCACCACCGATCTTGCCGGCGCCGCTGACGAACCAGGCATCGCCCTTGCTTGCGGCCGGATAGTTGGGATTGCCCGCGCAGTTGGTGAGGCCCTTGATCTCCCACAGGCCGGTGACGGCGGCCGTGATCGCCGTCTTGACCGCCTTCTGGCTGGGCACGCGGGTATCGCTGTTGGCAGTCAGGTTGCCATCGGTGTCGACATCGAGCGTTGCCGATGTGCCGAGGCCCAGATTGGCGCGGGCGGTGCCGGCGTTCGCCAGGTCGGAAAGGTTCGCGGTCTGCTGCAGGAAGCGCGCATTACACCAGTCCTGCGTGGCATAGAGCAGCGATCCGTCGATGAGTACCGTGACATCGTCCGTGCTCGACAGACGCACCGATCCCCGGATGCGCAGCTCGCGCGGCGCACCGTCCTCCGGCACCGGCTTGTAGGTGGCGGGGAAATTGCCATAGGCAAACAGGTCGCCGTCATCGTCGAAGATGCCGAACTCCCTGACATGAAAGCCGCCTTCCTCGATCGGTACGATGCCCTCGGCAATCATGACCGTGGGATCGAGCGAACTGACGTCGAGCGCCGAGATTGCACCGCGCCAGAGTTCATTGACCAGATCGGTTTCCGCGCCGGTCGGCGGCGGCACTTCCGCACCGTTGCCGTCGCCGACCGCCATCTCCGTCAGCACGACGGGTGGCCCTCCGGCATCCGCGGCGGTGACCTTGGCGGCGCCTGTTGCCGTGACAGACATATAATAGGTAGGCATCCGCGGGGGTGCTCCTTAAGGGACAGGTGCGATGGTGACGGTGTCGGCGCTCTGGGCGGCGCCGGCGGCGTAGAAGGTAGCGGCGCTCACGCCGTCGACGCGCACGCTGGTCAGATGGCTGCGCAGGTTCTTCGCGCTCATTGCCGCGGCATCCAGATCGTCGTACATTTCGGCATCGGCGATGCCGACCTGGTCCACCGTGATCTCGACCGCGAAGGTGAACGGATCTCCGGGCGGCACCTGGTCGAACCATTCGATCAGCAGCGCGCCGTAGCCCAGGATGTCGATCGCGCTCTTGATCGCCGCGATCGTGCCCTTGCGCTCGTGGATCTCGCGGCTCGCGCCAATGACCGCGCGCTTGCGGGCTTCGCTCCAGTCCGGATTCCAGTCATCGACCGATTCCGCCCAGGCCAGCCACGGCAGCAGCGCCGCGGGGCAGGTGGCGGGATCGTCAAGCTCGCGCACCGGGGTCTCGACATCGTTGACGCGCGCGAGCGTGAGCGAGACATCGCGCTCCTCGCTGCAGGCGTTGGGCGGCAGCAGGTCAGACATCGGAGCCTACCACGGTCACCGTGATGCTGGTCGGATAATACGCCTCGCCCGCGCCTGCGATGAGATCGGCGGCGGGCTCTGTCAGCGCGACATTCTGGACCAGCCCGGCACGGTGCAGCGCGCCGAACAGGCCCGAGCGCCTGACATCGTATTCAAGCCGGTGGACCGAAAAGGCATAGGCAGTGACGGCCTCCAGCGCGGCCAGGCGAACAACTTCGGCATCGGGGCCGGGATAGATGGTGAGCTGCGCCTCGATCGTATAGCCGGTGACATCGGCAGACAGGACTGTGACGCTGTCGGTGAGTGGGCGCACGTTCTCCGCCGTCAGTGCCGCTTCGACCGTATCGAGCAGGGCGCCATCGGCAGTTCCGTCGCCTTCCTGGCCGAGCACGTAGACGGTGACTTCGCCGGGATCGGGCGAGACGGCCTGGATATCCTTGACGTCGGCCGAGGCCCCCAGGCCGTGAAAGATATAGCTGCCCTCGCTGCCCGCCGTGGTGAAACCTTCGGGCGCGAGCTGGATGCGCCGGCGGAAATCCTCGTCGCTCTCATAGGTCGGCGGCACCGGCGGCACGGCCTCGGCATCGCCGGGGTCGAGGGTCAGGCGCACCACGCCCTTGCGCGAGCCGATGTGATCGAGCGCGGCCCCGGTGGCATAGGCCAGCAGCAGCGATCGGCAGCCGTCGTTGAAATCGGCGCGGATCAGCAGTTCGCGATAGGCCGCGACTTCAAGGATCTTGTAGACGGGATCGCTTTCAACCAGCGCGTCGAACACGGGATCGCGCGCGCGCAGATCGGCCAGCATTTCAGCCAGGATCGCCTCGTAATCGAGCTGCTCGACCACTTCGGGCGGCGGCAGCAACGACAGGTCGAGCGTGGAAATCGCGGAAGTGGCAGCCATGCCCGCATGTCGTCGCGCGCACGCGATGGCTGCCAGCGGGGGCTGTTGTAGCGCGGCGCTCTACAACAGGGAGGGTTGCGACAGCGCGGCGCTCTCGATGGCGGCGGTCACCTTGTCGAAGATGCGCTCGCGGTCTTCATCGGGCAGGCCGATCAGCGGGCGAGCGGCATAGGTGACTTCGGGCGATCCCGGATCGCGGGTGACGTGATCGCGCAGGCCGAAGTGATGCACGGACATAACCCGCGCCACAGCGCCGGGATAACCGACGCTGGCTTCTTCGGCGGTGGACTGTGCGCGCAGGACCGAGGTCGAGGTGGCGCGCTGGAACATGCGGTCCCTCCTGGCGACCTTCGTGACGGCGGTCTTCGCGCCCGATCGCAGCGGCACGGGACGGGCCTTTTCAAGTACCGCGCGGCGGGGCGCCATCGGCGCGCCCTCGGGCGTGACGTTTGCCTTGATGCGCCGGGCGTTCGCGCCGCGCAGATCCCGGGCTATCTCGCGCGAGAGCTTGCCCCGCCCGGACGGGGAGACGGCATCGATCAGGCCATCGACCACATGGTCGAGCGGGGAGAAATCGTCGCTCACGGTTCCTCGATGTCTTCATCGCGCGGCAGGATCCTGACCCCGCCGAAGAACAGCTCTTCCAGCAGGACAGGGCCTTCGGGCGTGTCGAGGCTGGGATCCATCAGCGGATCGTCGGGCGAAGGTTCGGGCATGTGGACCACGTCCCATCCGCTGCCGTCTTCGCGCGCGGTGACGGTCACCGTCTCCTGCAGCTCGAACGTAATCGCCACGTCCCAGCTCTTGTCGTCGAGGATATCGGCGGCGAAGCGGATGTTCTCATCCTCTGTCGCATAGCGCAGCAGCAGGTCGGGCTGATGCGTGCGCAGCCACAGCAGCAGCGGAACCATGATCAGGTCCGGCCCTTGCGTATAGCCTTCGAAGAACAGGCGCACGGCATAGCGGTACTGGAACCCGAGCTTGCCCGTCCGGCGCGAGACGATGCGCCCCTGATCGACGAACACCTTCAGCCGTTCCGGGCTGCGGCCTTCGGCGAACTCGGGATTGGCTGCGACCAGCGCGGCGCGCAGGGATGCGATCTTGTCCATTCAGGAAGCCGGAACCGTCGTGCAGCCCGGCACGATCAGCGCACGCAAATCACCGTTCTCGGCCCGCAGATCGAGATTTTCGGCCCTGAGGATCACGGTATCGGCCCGCGCATCGCCGGTGAGGCTGCTCTTCGGCGTAACGGTCGGAAGATCGGCGGTATTGACACAGGGCACAGGTGTGGGGACGGGCACGGTGCGGACCTCGATTCCCGGTTCATCGTGTCCGCAGGCGGCTAGCAGGGCGATAAGCGGGAACAGGATCAATCTGTGCATGGCTCAGTCCTCCATCACGAAGCCGGGCGTCCGGCACTGATCGTCGGGTTCCAGGCTTTCGAGTTCGGCACGGATCGCGGCGGCCTTGCTGCGCAGGACAGCGGACCTGGGGGCTTGCGCCTCGATCGAGGAAAGCTGTGCGGCTCGCGCCGCCTTGCCGGCGCCG
Source organism: Novosphingobium sp. (assembly GCA_020446505.1). Lineage (GTDB taxonomy): Bacteria > Pseudomonadota > Alphaproteobacteria > Sphingomonadales > Sphingomonadaceae > Novosphingobium. The sequence continues at coordinate 28,966 of JAGREN010000077.1, forward strand.
ACGAATTTCTCCAGCGCTCCCTGCAGTGTCTCGACAGAGCCACGCGTGATCGCATGAGCGGCGCGTTCGGATGCCAGTTCGTTGCGTTTGGCCTCCAGACTGTCGCTGAGACCGTCTGCCCGCCAGATAACGAAGGCGAGGGCGATGGCGAGCGCGCACACGATGCCGGCAGTGATCTTGGCTGCAAGCGATTGGAACATCAGCTTCCCCCCTTTGCATCTTCAAAGTCGGGTTCCGGCTCGAACCAGCTCGATTGCTGGTTGTAGCCACATCCGTAGCCCTGGTTGAACGACTGCGGAGACTGGCTGAATGCCCGCCCCATCCATTTGATCTTGGCCAGCTGCTCGGCCGTTGGCGCGACCAGGTAGAGGATCAGCGACAGCGCCATGAGCCAGACGATATTCCCGGCGACGCCCTCAAGCTCGGCATGCGAACCCGCACGTCCCATCGCAGTCGTGATCTTGTCGAGTTGCCAGAACCCGGCGGTCAGGACGGAAAGATTGACCCAGCGGCGCCATGCGAACTTGGTCTCTGGGCGCAGGACAGAAGGTTCGTTCATCCTAGGCCTCGTTGCGGCTGATCACGCCGCCGTTCATTGGCGGGAGTGGAACTGTGCTCAATGGCAGCCCGGCAGGCCAGCGCGTAGCCAGCAAACGGCTCTTCGCGATCGGCATGATGTTGACCGCGTTCGACTGGTTTCCGCCAAGGATGTAGAGGTTGCTCGCACTCTCACCGACAGCGAACCCGACATGACCGCCACCCTGCCGTCCGAAAACGGCGATGCAGCCATAACGCGGCGGGCTGGCCTTGCCCCAGCTCGCCCATTCCCTGGCACGGGCGAAGGCGCCCTTGCCGGGATAGGGCTGACCTGCCGCATCGAGGCAGTGAGCGACGAAGAAACCGCACCATGGCGTTTCGTCATCATTGAACCATCCGGCACCGAGTCGCGCCCAGCCTTTGGCTATCCAGCTGTTGTGCCGTGGTCCGGGAATTTCCCTTTGTCCTATCAGGCGGCGCGCTTCTGCGATCCATGGCAATTCGATCCGCTGTGTGGCTGGCGAGGCAGGCTCCCACTTGCCGCTGATAGCGGCCATGACGAGATCGTACTCGCGCTGGGTGATCTTGCTGCCGTCAGGCGAGCGTACGGAGCGCCACTCGGCCATGAATGCGTCATGGCTGAAAACCGTCATGTCAGGTTCTCCAGCAAACGCGAGCCCAGCAGACAGCGATAGACATCGATGATCGTGGCATTCTGCCGCGCGATCAGGTCGCTGGCGCGATCTAGTACCCTGGCAGCTTCGGGATGCGTGCGCGCAAGCTGCTGCAGCTCACGCATGACCTCGATCGGGCAGGGCGGCTGCTCGCAGACTGACCGGCGCGATATCGCCTGCGCCCCGGCCAGCATCTCGCCGGGATACGGTGACGCCGCTCGTTCCGTCATTGACCCTTCTCCCTGTGATACCGCTCCAGATCGGAGACGCGGGTCCGCAGGCTTTCGAACTGGTCGCTCATCAGACTCATCTGTCCCGACTGGCGCTCATCGATCCGCGCGACGGTGACCTGCATGGAGTTGACGGCAGTGGTCAGCCAGACGAAGAACGCGGCGACCAGTGCCGTCATCACCGCCGCACCGATGGCTCCTGCCCATTTGAGGGGCGGCGGAATTTCCGTTTTGCGCACTTCGGGATGCTGGTTCACGAAGCGGTTCAATGCCTCTTCGGCAGCACGTTCCGCTTCTTCGCGCAGCTGCTGGGTCATCGGCATGCCGCTCTCCCGTTCGCGCCTTTTCCAGAATCGCCAACCATCCGATCAATCCCAGAGCTGGACGATTTCGCGCAAGGCGGGGGCCGGGCTGCGGACAGGGACCAGCACTTCGCGTCCGGCGGGCAGCAGTGCACCGAGCGCAGCGAGACCGGGGTTGATATCGAGCACTTCGGGCAGATCGGCAGGGCCGAGCCCGCGCGTGCGCCAGATCAGCGCGTCGAGCGTGTCGCCGGCTTCGGCGGTGACGGTGGCGGTGTTCAGCGCGGTCATTTCAGCGCCACCCGGCAGCGGGTCTTGCCCATGAGGTCTCGCAGTGCGGCGGTTGCCTCGCGGCGAAGCGCGTCGCAGGGATCCTCGCGAAGGGCATTGCGATCGCGCCCGGCGTCGGTGGCGCTGATGTCGGTGTGCGTTTCGGCCAGGTCTGCCGCGGCGAAGGCGTGGACCGCTCGCCGCCAGAGGATGACGGCGCGATTCTCGCCGCCGATCGTCACTTCCGATGTTGCGGCAAGGTCAGCCGCGCCTTCCTCTTCGCGCACGGCGCGCCAGGCAGCGAGGCCAACCGATGCGCTGACCATGCCGCCAAGCAGCGCCTCACGCACACGCTTGCCCGAGGCGGTCTCGGGAATGCGCTGGGCATCGCGAAAGCTCTGGATGGACAGTGCCGGATACCAGCCATCGCCCGCGACGGCATCTTCGACCGTTGCGGGCGGCTCTGCAGGCGGGGCGGCGACGAACGACAACGCGATATCCTTCGGTCAGGTCAGATCGGGGGGTGAGGATGCAAGCGGCGCGGGTTGGGCCAGAGGCCCGCCTTGCCGTTCGATCCGCCCCCCGGGCGCCGGGGGCGCAAGCTGGTTCATTCTCCGCCTTGCTCGGCGGCGAGGTGCGCGACTTCCTTGTCGAGCTGTTCGATGCGTTTCTTGACGCCGATCTTCTCATCGAGTTCGAAAGCGCGGCGGAAGTGTGCGAGGGCGACTTCGTACAGCGCCCGCTTGGTGCCGGCGGGACCGTCCGCGTCGGCATCGAGCAGCAGGCCGCTGCGCTGGGTCATCAGGCCCAGCGCCTTGTGCGCCTTCGCCTTGACCGGATCGGGCATGTCATGGGTGCCGGCCAGGTCGACGATATAGCCCAGGATCGGCGGCGCGGTTTCGAAAGGGGCGAGTTTGTCAGCATCGATCTTGTCGAGCTTTGCGGTGCCCATCAGCCTGAGCGCGGCCTCGGCGATTTCCTCGACGATCAGCGTCGGGGCCGTGCGGTCGAAGCGTTCGGGCAAAGGGAGGTCGTGGCGTAGCACGTACTCGATCATCGGCAGCGCGGCGCCATAATCGCCCACGTCGATCGCCCAGATCATGCAGTAGGCTAGGATGACATCGTCGGGACCACTGTCCGCGGCAAGCACGCCATCCACCCATTCGCGGTAGGCTGGCAGCAGATCGTGCTTCAGCGCGATCTTGCGCTCGACCGACTGGATCTCGGAAAGGCGGCGAAGGTCAACGCCAAGGCGTGCCTTCTGGAGTTCATACTCGCTGGCGCCCGGATTGCCGGGCTGGGGCGCTTCGGCAGCCGGAGCCTTTGCGGCGTCTTTCGCGTGCTGTTCGCCAAGGGCTCGGGCACGGCGCCGGCGGGCAAGCGAGACGTTGGGATTGTCAACCGAAGCGGCCGGCTTGACCGAAGCTTCAAGCGCGGTGGCGTTCATCCTGGCGGCGGCGGCACGGCGGCGGGTGGCAAGGCTCAAAGTCGGTCTCCGTTCGAATCAGGGGGAGGGGGTTCGGTGTGGCCCCCTCCGTGTCGTGGCTCCGGGCTGGCCGCACACACCTGCAGCGTCACCCATCAGCGCCGCTCCGCAGGTATTACGGGGCCGCAGCGCGTGCCGGCGCCGGGCTCATGACGATGTTCTCGACCAGCGCGCACTGGCCATAGTCCTCGACCACATAGGCCTCGTTGACGCTTTCGTAGTTCGCGACCTGGTCCAGCTCGGGCTCCTCGCGCAGAGTGCGGCGGCGGGTTTCGTTCTGAACGTAGATCTTGAGGTTGGAGAGCTTGGTCACCAGCAGCGCGTTGGCCGGGAAGAACGGCACCATGATCGCCTTCTTGCCGCCGACCATCTTGGGCAGCGTCAGGATACGGTCGCGCGCCTCGATCTCGGTCGCGGTGTCGGCTGCCTGGTTGACGATGTTCTGGAACTTCTGATGCACCAGATCGCGGCCGAGGATCACGACGATATCGGTATCGTCGCGGTGCCATTCGTCCATCAGCTCCACGGCGTCATGTACCAGGGCGTCGAGATTGACGTAGTCGGCATCGGCGGTGGTGGCGTTGTCGGCCACCGGATCGAACAGGTCGCCATCGGCAACGTAGATCGCCTTGACGCCGGGATTGTTCTCGCCGTCGTCATAGACGGTCAGATCGCCGTCATTGAGCACGCGGGCGGGTCCGAAGGTGCGGATCTTGTAGAGCCAGCCCTTGTTGACGTCCTGGAGCAGCGGATAGGTATCGCGATCAGTCTCGACGGCCACGTCGACACCGTTCCACCCGATCATGATCCGGTCGCGGCCCTGCTGCTTCAGGATGACGTCGCGGATCAGCTGCTGGAACTCCGGCCGATGGCGCCAGGCATCGATCTTCGCGTATTTGATCGCGGAATCGAAGTCCGTTTTCTCGCAGCGATACCGGCCCAGATCGAGGCTGTCGGTCGGATCGGTCGGCTCGCGCTTGTTGCCCGCGCCGGTGTTGGTGCGGCTCGCCAGCGGGCGGGTAACGTCGATGCCGACCTTGTCGCCTTCCTGCTGGTCGACCGGGACAGTCTCGATCAGCGAGAGGAATTCGCTCGATTCGCGAATTTTCTCTTCGAGCTTTTGCTCGACGGCCGGGGCCACGGTGAACTGCTTTCCATCGGCTACGACCGAGGGATCGACGCCATTGATCAGCGCGAGCTGCGAGACGTAGGCGGTGAAGAGGAGGCGGGTGTCGTTGCGCATCGGGTGGCGTCCTTAAGGGTGCTGGCGAATCGGGCGTGGGTTCAACAGTCGGTGGCGAACTGAGTAGCGCCACCGGATGCCGGCGGGCGCTGCTGCTGCGGATTGGCGTCGGTGGTCTCGATGGCGGTCAAGAGTTTCGCGACATCGGCCTTCACCGCGGCAAGGCCGGACGTGAACGCGGTGGACTGCGCTTCGATCCCCTTGGCCATGGCTTCCATGCCTTGTGCGATGGCGGCGAAGCGGGCGTCGTTGCCGCTGGCGAGTTGCTCTGTGGCGGGCGGCGTCTGGGCTGGCGCGGCAGGGGTAGCGGGCGGCTCGCTCGGCGTTGCGGTGAGGCCCTTGAAGAACTCCGCGGCGGCGGTGAAGAAGCCCTTTGCCTCGGTCGAAAGCACTGGATCGTCGCCCTGGGTTCCATCGGTCAGCTCGAAGCTGGTTTCGAGACCGAGCGAGAAGATGTTGCCTTCCGCCTGCGGCGTCGGGCCATGGCGCATCAGGCCGGGGTTCTTGACCGCAAAGGTCAGCATGTCGGTGCCGAGCGAGGCAGGGCTGTCAGTTACGGCCAGCCCCATCAGATAGGCCTTGCCGGTGGCGGCGAAGTTCGGATTGACTTCGATCGAGGTGTAGAGCTTCTGCTTGTCGCGGTTGATCGCGACCAGTTCGTCAGTGGGCTCGATCTCTGCGAAAAGCGCCAGCTTCTGCTGCTGCTTGCCGTCGAGATCGATCGCTACTTCCTCGGTGCGCAGCGCCAGGACGTCGCCATAGGCCTTGAACGGCTTGTCGGCAGACATCCCGCGGATATGTTCCATGTTCACGCGCGCGGCATAGGTCGAGCGGTTGTAGCTGGAGGCCATTTCGGTGAGCCAGCTGCGCTCGATTACCCGTCCATCGACGGTTGCGCCTTCGACGGCGACGCGGAAGAACTTAGTCTTTGACATGGACGGGCTCGCTCTCGCTGATCGGGCGGCGGCCCGGCCCAGGGAGATCCAAACCGGGCCGCCATAAGGATGGCGGCACAGGGCATCGGAAGGGGGCGACAGCGCAACGCGGGGCTGTTGTAGCGCGGCGCTCTACAACAGGTCGCAGCGCAGCGGCTTCGCATGGCGAGGGTAGCGTCCGCCGCGATGACTGCCGCCATTCCCTTTAATGCACGCCGCCGCGCCAAGCACCTGTACTGGGCCGGTTATACGCTGGAACAGGTGGCTGAAACGCTGGACCTTAATGCGGCGACCGTGCGTAGCTGGAAATCGCGCGACAGCTGGGACCAGGCCTCCTCGCTCGAACGCATGGAGGGCGTGACCGAGGCGCAATATTGCCTGCTGGTCCTGAAGGACAAAAAGACCGGCAGCGACTACAAGGAAATCGACCTGCTGGGCCGTCAGGCCGAGCGATTTGCCCGTGTGCGCCGTTACGAAGAGCCGGGCGGGCACGAGGGCGATCTCAATCCCAACATTGCCGCGCGCAATGCCGGTCCGCGCAAAAGGAAGCGCAAGAACCACCTGGACGAAGAACAGCAGCGCCAGCTGATCGACGCCTTCGAGGAAGGCCTGTTCGGCTACCAGCTGGGCTGGCGCGGCGCGAAATCCGAGCTGGCGTGCTCTACCAGTCTCAAGAGCCGGTTCATCCTCAAGAGCCGCCAGATCGGCGCGACGTTCTATTTCGCGCGCGAGGCGCTGATCCGCGCGATCGAGACCGGCAACAACCAGATATTCATTTCGGCGAGCCGCGCCCAGGCCAATATCTTCCGCCAGTACATCGTGGCCTTCGTTGCCCAGGTCTGCGGTGTGAAGCTGGAAGGCGATCCGATCACGCTCGACCTCGACGGCGTGACCGGGCCGGAGGGTGAGCCGCCGAAGCTCTATTTCCTCGGCACGAACTATCGCACGGCACAGGGCTATCACGGCGATGTCTACATCGACGAATGCTTCTGGATCTACGGGTTCGAGCAGCTCAACAAGGTCGCCTCGGCGATGGCGACGCACAAACGCTATCGCAAGACGTACTTCTCGACCCCGTCGACGCTGGCGCACGAAGCCTATGCAATGTGGAGCGGAGACCGCTTCAACCGGCGCCGGCCAAAGGACCAGCGCGTGGCGATCGACATCAGCCACAAGGCGCTGCAGCGCGGGGCGGCCGGGCCGGACGGCATCTGGCGCCAGATCGTCACTATCGACGATGCCGAAGCCGGCGGCTGCGACCTGTTCGACCGCAATGAGCTGGAGCTGGAATATTCGCCCGACGAATTTTCCAACCTGTTCCTGTGCGAATTCGTCGACGACAGCCAGTCGATGTTCCCGTTCGCGCTGATGCGCCGCGCCATGGTCGATTCCTGGATCACATGGAAAGCGGACTTCGATCCCTTTGCCCTTCGGCCTTTCGGCGACCGGCCGGTATGGATCGGGTACGATCCCGCCGAGAGCGCGGCGGGGGACGATGCCGCGCTGGTGATCGTCGCGCCGCCCGAAAAGCCGGGCGGCAAGTTCCGAGTGCTCGAAAAGCACCGGCTCAAGGGGCTCGACTTCAAGGCGCAGGCCGACCGGATCATCGAGCAGCTCGATCGCTACAATGTCCAGTACATCGGCATCGACACAACAGGCGTGGGCAAGGCGGTGTGGGAAATCGTGGTCACCCGCTTCCCGCTCGCCAAGCGGCTCGACTATTCGGTGCCGCTCAAGACCCAGATGGTGCTCAAGGCGAAGAACGTCTTCAGCGAAGGCCGGATCGAGTTCGATGCCGGTTCCACCGATATTGCCGCCAGCTTCATGGCTATCCGCGCCGAACTGACCCCTTCACAGCGGCAGGTCACTTATGTGGCAAGCCGCGCCGGCGACACCGGCCATGCCGATCTCGCCTGGGCGATCATGCACGCGCTCCACAACGAACCGCTCGACCCGACCCGGGCGGGCACCCGCAAGTCACGAGTAAGGATCTTCGGACATGGACAAGACGATACCGCCGGCCCCGGACGCGGGCGAGAGCGATCCCGCGACCGCAATCGCCGCATCGCAGGGCGCCGCCCGCAATGGCGGCGCAGCCGCAATCGGCAGGGGGCGCGCGTTCCGCTTCGGCGACCCGGAGCCTATACTCGAACGGCGTGACTTCCTTGGCTATGCCGAGGTGATGCAGAACGGGCGCTGGTACGAGCCGCCGATTCCGATGCATGGCCTCGCCCGCGCCTATGACATGAGCCCGCACCACCGATCGGCACTTCTCTACAAGCGCAACCAGTTGCTCCGCTTCTTCAAACCGAGCCGCTGGCTGGACCGTCGCCAGTTCGGTGAATTCGTGCTCAACTTCCTCGGCATGGGCAATGGCTACCTCGAACGACGTGACAACCTGGCCGGACGGCCGATGCGGCTGCGCAACTCGCCGGCGATCCACACCCGGCGGGGCATGACGGAAGGCCAGTTCTGGTGGGTGCCGGGGTGGAAGCAGGAAGTGGAATTCCGCGAGGGGACCGTGTTCCACCTGCTGGAAACGGACCTGCGGCAGGAGATCTACGGCCTGCCCGAATGGACCAGTGCGCTGCAGTCCGGCCTCCTCAACCAGGAAGCGACGATCTTCCGCCGGAAATATTACCTCAACGGCAGCCACATGGGTTACATCCTCTACATCAACGAGGCGACCTTCGAGGATGCCGACGCCGAAGCGCTGGAGGAAGCGCTCGACAAGTCGAAGGGGCCGGGCAATTTCCGCAACCTGCTGCTGCACCTGCCCAACGGCAAGGAAAAGGGCGTGCAGGTGATCCCGGTCGGCCAGGAGGCCGCGAAGGACGAATTCCTGGGCATCAAGAACACGAGCCGCGACGACGTGCTGGCCGCGCACCGCGTGCCGCCGGTGCTGATCGGGGTGGTGCCGCAGGTGACCGGCGGCTTCGGCAAGCCGGGCGAGGCGGCGGACGTGTTCCACTTCGCCGAGATCGAGCCGCTGCAGCTGCGCATGCTGGAAATCAACGACTGGCTGGGCCTGGAGGCGGTGGCCTTCGATCCTTACGAACGGCAGGCGATCGCCGGGGCTGCGGAGCCGAAGTGACACGCGGCCGGTGAGGTTATCACCGGCCGCGCGGGCTTTCGCCGAATTCCTGGCGGGAGTCGAACCCGCGCGCACTCCTTCGTTAGGGGAGCGCTCTATCCAGCTGAGCTACAGGACTGTTGCCAAGGTGGGCGCGTCCATGGCGATTTCAAGTGCTAGCGGCCTATGTTGTAGCAGCCCACACGACAACAACCGTACAGTGGTGATGCTCACCGCAAAGGCCGAGCGGGGTCGGGCGGGTTGCACCCCGCACCGACGACGAGAACAAGCCTCGCCATGACCACATTGGCCGGAATGGCCACCCCGCACCCGTGCACCGGGCGGGGGCCTTGGAGCATGCTCTCGTGAACAATTCCTCAACGCGGGCGGTGAAGCCCGTTTCGCCGGCGGCCGGATATATCGGCGGTAAGCGCAATCTCGCCGGGCGGATCGTGCCGGTCATCGACCGCACGCAGCACCTGACCTATGCCGAACCGTTCGTCGGCATGGGTGGCATCTTTCTGCGCCGCACGCGGCAACCTCAGGCCGAGGTGATCAACGATATCAGTGGTGATGTCGCCAACTTCTTCCGGATACTGCAGCGGCACTATCGGGCCTTTATGGACGAACTCAAATGGCGGCCCGGCAGCAGGGCCGAATTTCAGCGGCTGATCAAGGTCGATCCCGCCACCCTGACGGATCTGGAGCGCGCGGCCCGGTTCCTCTATCTTCAGCGCATGACGTTCGGTGGCAAGGTTGCCGGCCGAACCTTCGGCGTGTCGCCTACGCAAGGTGCTCGCTTCAATGTGCTGAAGCTTGCCGAGCAACTTGCCGAGATCCACGAGCGCCTGGCGAACGTCGTCATCGAGCAGCTGCCCTACACCGATTTCATCCGGCGGTACGATCGGCCGGGCACGCTCTTCTATCTCGACCCGCCATATTGGGGGTGCGAGACCGATTATGGTCCGGACGTCTTCTCCCGTGATGATTTCGATCAGCTGGCCGAGCAACTCGCCTCGATCGAGGGCAAGTTCCTGCTTTCGATTAACGACACGCCCGAGACACGCGCCTGCTTCGAACGGTTCGCGGCGCGGGGCGTCGAGACCACCTATTCGATCGCCGGGAACCAGAACGCCAAGCGCGCCGGTGAACTGCTGGTGTCGAACTTCCCGATCGGCGACTGACCGGGGCGGCGCTCCCGTCTGACACAGGCGGGGGCGCTCATGCGTCGCGCATCGGTTCAAAGCGGCCTCTCCCGCTGAAGTAGAAGCGGTTCCATCCCTTGCATCCGGGCTCGATCCGGCAACGCGTCCGCTTGTTCCACAAATCGTAGTCCATGCCTTTCACCTGGGCCAGCGCGTCCAGGTCGATGTCGCGGAAGCGAGCGCAAGTGTCGCACATCGCGCGCACTGGTACTTGCCTGTCGATCAGCCCGGCGAGGCTGTGCGTGAACCCGGGCCGTAAAGGCGTGCGCTTGCCCACCTCAGCCGCGCCATCCGATCGTGACGGTTTTCGCTCGGGGCCGAACGCGCTCACCGACTTCGATCCTGGTGAGCGGGCCGAGGCCAGCCATTCCGTAATCATCCTCAAAGGCAAGGCCGTGGTGAAGTGCAGCACGCCAGATCGACGCTTCGTCAGGCATCCAGTGTGTGTAGCGCTTCCGGCCACACCAGAGGCGGTAGAATCGCTGAGGAGGTGCCATGCCCGCCAAATAGAACAAAAAGTGAACATCAGCAAGCCAAGCCGACCCAGACGCGGGGGCAGGGTCGCGACCCCCGCGCGCCGCGCTTGCCCCCGCGCCTCGCCTGCCCGCTTTTTGGATTACGATTGATGCAGTCGATCTCCGTGCGCTGCGGCGGGACATGGTTGGTTGCGTTGAGCTTCGTTGCAAGCAGAGGCATCGACTAAGGTGCTGCTCCGACGTGAAAACGCGTCGCCTGCCATCAATTCCAACGTGGGAGGGGCCGGAAAAACGCAACATCAGCAGAGCAGCCGGTAGATCGGCCCTTAAGGTGCGGAAATTGTGTGGAATTATTGGTTGCATGCCAGATGCAACATGGCGGCATCTTTGATGCCTGAAAAGTGCAACCACCGCAGAAATCCTAGCTTTTTCAGTTCAGAAATGTTGCACTTTCAAAACGTAACCTGATTGCATGGATGTTGCGTCATAAGTTGCATGAAAAATGGCGGAAAACCGCCGATGTTGCGTATGTTGCATTTTTTCCGGTACCCCCCGTCATATGCGAAGCAACGGTCGATTGTCCTTTCAATCTCGCAGACTCGTTAGCGCTTTGCATCGTGCGCAGCGATTAGGCTCAACTTCAGCGCAGTGGACTGCGCCGCTTGCTCTTTCATAAGGATATGGTGGAGGGGCCGTATAGGGCCTGCGCCACAAGCTAAGTTAGGCAGCGATCGGCATTGTACGCCAGCGACCAAATCCTACCCCCGCAACCAACACAAGACCCCGCTTCGGCGGGGTTTTTTATTGGCTCTGCGGTGGTGCCGGGATTGGATATTGGTTCAGCCGAATCGCGCATGAGCGCGGCACCCCGAGGTGAGGAAGCGGGGTACCCTCGCCCCACACAACCAGTTCAGGTCATCGCCCCCCGACGGTCGCTCTGAAGCGGTCGGGCGTGGGTTTCTCTCGGATCGGCAAAGATCTCAAGCAAACTAGAGCTTTACGGCTTCGTTGCCATCCAGCCTGTGCGTGCAGCCCAGGGCCGCCGCATCGTCCCGTTCAGACAAGGCTGCACGGGTGCGCCAGCCGATGGCGCGCAGGCGGTCTGCCGTTGCCGGGTCGTGGCCGATCGGAAGGAACAGCAGGTTCTCTGATCCGGAAGATGCCGTCAGCTTGTCAATCAGCGGATCGGGATAGAGCGAGAAGCCAGTCGCTGGCTCGTCGCGACCGAGGATGCTGTATGTCCCGCCCCGGCCCAGAGCACCCGAAATGCCTTCGCCATAAATGGTGAAGCCGAACCAGGACTGGTACTCGAATCCGTGGCGCTCGCTCGGATCGAGGGTCACTCGCGCCTTGCCAGCGATCCGCGCAGCAATTTCGCGCAAGCCTTCGATGCGACTGGCCAGTGCGCCGCCAAGGTCGAAGGCCGCCAGGCGCTCGATGGCCTGATCGAAGGGGCCGATCGCTGACAGGAGCGGGAGATAGTCCTTCCCTCCTACTTCGACCAGGCCGCCCGCGTCCTTGGCATCGAGTTCGCGCCGTACGGCGTCGATGTTCTCGGATGGTAGCGGCAAAGCGCTTTCCGCCAGGGTGTCGACGAGATCGGGCAGGGTGAAATCAACCGAAATGCCAGTCGCCCCCGCCGCCTGAAGCGCCTCTATCGCCAGCGACACGACTTCCGCCGCCGCGGCCACGCTGTCGCTGCCGATCAGTTCCGCGCCAAGTTGCAATCGCTCGCGCGCCGGATCGAGGCCATCGCCCTTGATGGTGACGACCTGCCCGGCATAGCAAAGCCGCAAGGGGCGAGGCGCATCGGCAAGGCTGGTCGCTGCAATCCTGCCGACCTGCACGGTAATGTCCGAACGCAAGGCAAGGGTGCGCAGCGAAGCCGGATCGACGAAACGGAACATGCGGCGCGGCTGAACGCCCGCCATGCGGCTCGCCATCGACTTCTCGAATTCGATCGAGGGCGTTTCCACCCGGTCGTATCCGTGCGCGGCAAGCACGTCGAGGCTCGCGCGCCGCACTGTCTGTGCGGCAGCGGCGGCGGCGGGGAGGCGGTCGCCCAGTCCTTCGGGCAACAGGTCGCGGTCGTTATCCTGCGTCATCCGGGCCTCCCTGCCCCAGACCGGCTCAGAAGGCCAGCGGCATCACCGTCTTCACGCCCGGAAGCGCGCATGCCTTGTCCACCAGCTCCTTCGAGAGCGGGCTGTCGAGCGACAGCAGCAGCACGGCTTCACCGCCTGCCTCGCGGCGTCCGAGGTGGAACGTGCCGATGTTGATGCCCGCTTCGCCGAGCAGGGTGCCGACCCGGCCGATGAAGCCGGGCGCATCCTCGTTGACGATGTAGAGCATGTCGCCGTCGAGATCGGCTTCGACGCCGATGCCGAAAATCTCGACCAGGCGCGGCGCGGCATCACCGAACAGCGTGCCCGCCACCGAGCGGGGGCCCTGGCTGGTCGAAACGGTGACGCGCAGCAGGGTGTGATAGACCCCCTCGTGCTCGCGCCGGATCGAACGCACGTCGAGCCCGCGTTCGCGCGCAAGATAAGGTGCGTTGACCATGTTCACGCTGTCCGAATACTTGCGCATGAGGCCTGCCAGAACGGCGGCTTCGATGGGCTTGCCGTTGAGGTCGGCGGCAGCGCCCGAACGTTCGATCGAGATCTCGGTGAGGTTGCCGTGGGCAAGCTGGCCGACCAGCGAGCCGAGCTTTTCGGCAAGGCCCATATAGGGGCGCAGCTTGGGCGCTTCCTCGGCCGAGAGCGAGGGCATGTTGAGTGCATTGGTGACGCCGCCGTTGACCAGATAGTCCGACAGTTGTTCGGCCACCTGCATCGCGACGTTGACCTGCGCTTCGTTGGTCGAGGCGCCCAGGTGCGGCGTGCAGATGAAGTTCGGAGCGCCGAACAGGACGTTGTCCTTGGCCGGCTCTTCGGCGAACACGTCAAGAGCCGCGCCAGCGACGTGGCCGCTTTCCAGCATGTCGCGAAGAGCCGCTTCATCGACGAGGCCGCCACGCGCACAGTTGACGATGCGCACGCCCTTTTTGGTCTTGGCGAGGTTCTCGCGGCTCAGGATATTGCGTGTCTGGTCGGTCATCGGAACGTGCAGGGTGATGAAGTCGGCTCGTGCCAGTAGCGTGTCGAGGTCCGCCTTTTCCACGCCCAGTTCGACCGCGCGCTCCTCGGTCAGGAACGGATCGTAGGCCACAACCTTCATCTTCAGGCCCAGCGCGCGCGAGGCGACGATCGAGCCGATGTTGCCCGCGCCGATCAGGCCCAGCGTCTTGCCAGTAACTTCCACGCCCATGAAACCGTTCTTGGGCCATTCGCCTGCTTGGGTGCGCGTGTTGGCTTCGGGAATCTGGCGCGCGAGGGCGAACATCAGGGCGATGGCATGCTCTGCGGTGGTGATCGAGTTGCCGAACGGCGTGTTCATCACGACGATGCCCTTGGCGCTGGCATAGGGGATGTCGACATTGTCGACGCCGATGCCGGC
>JAGREN010000007.1 GCA_020446505.1 Novosphingobium sp.
ACCTACAATTTTCCGCAGGGGCGCGTCACCGATCACCGCATCGGCCTGACCCTGCACAAGCTGCCCGAAGTGATCGAGGGTACCGGGCTTGGCGAGGTGATCGACGCTCTCATCGCGGAGGACGAGGCCAAGCGGCTGGCGGCGCTGGATGGCTGATACGGTCGCTCAGGCGATCCGCGCCTCTGCCGCTGCTCTCGAACCTGTCAGCATCACCGCCCGTGCCGACGCCGAACACCTGATGGCCCATGCGCTCGGCGTGTCGCGATCGGACATGCTGCTGCGCCATATGCATGCGCCCGTGCCGGACCAGTTCGATGCGCTGGTCGCTCGCCGCATGGCCCATGAGCCGATGGCCTACATCCTTGGCGAAGAGTATTTTTTCGGCTTCATGTTCAAGGTGACTCCCGCCGTCCTGATCCCCCGGCCAGACAGCGAAGTGCTGGTCGAGGCGGCGCTTGCCGCAAGGCCGGATGCCCGCCGGGTGCTCGATTGCGGCACCGGATCGGGCGCGCTGCTGCTCGCCGTGCTGTCCAATCTTGGCCAGGCGAGCGGAATCGGCATCGACAGCTCGCAAGCGGCGCTCGAAGTGGCGCGCGATAACGCGGTTTCGCTTGGCCTCGCCGACCGGGCTAGGATGCTTCTTGCCGACTGGAACGAGCCGGACTGGAGCAGGACACTGGGCGGCCCGTTCGACCTGATCCTCGCCAATCCGCCCTATGTCGAAACCGGAGCGGTGCTCGAACCCTCGGTGCGCGCACACGAGCCGGCAAGCGCGCTTTTCGCCGGACCGGACGGCCTCGACGATTACCGCGTTCTCATACCGCAGGTGCCGCGATTGCTCGCACCCGGCGGCTGCGCCCTGTTCGAGATCGGAGCCTTGCAGGGCGATGCCGTCGTGGGCCTCGCCGAGCGATCCGACCTGTCCGCCACGCTCCACCGCGATCTCGCCGAACGTCCTCGAGTTGTGGAAATGTCGCCGCGATCTTAAGTTTTTGCTTGGCTTTATCTGACACTGTCCCTAAGTCGAATTTGAACCGCGAGGACGGATGGGCTTCCCGTTTCGTGGCTTCGACTCCAGCATTTGCGATGAATCGGGGCATTGGCTCCGGATCGACAGCAGATGTCGGAACCTCGGGTGTGGATGCCCGCGGTGGGGAGCGACATGCAGTGTTCCGGCGAAAGGGGATCGCGCGGCACTTGCGATTTTTGAGGACATATCCTTGAATAACAATCGTAATAATAACCGTCGGCGAGGCCGCGGTAACAATCGCCAGCAAGGCGGACAACAGCTTAACCGGATCGACAGCAGGGCGCGCGGCAATGCGCAGCAGCTGCTCGACAAGTACAAGAAGCTGGCGCACGACGCCCATCTCAATGGAGACCGGGTGCAGGAGGAATATTACCTCCAGTTCGCGGACCACTATTTCCGTGTGCTCGCCGACCAGAAGGCACGGCAGGAAGAATCCCGCCAGCGTCGCGATGGTGGCTCGCAGGACGGCGGCGACCGTCAACGCTATGACGATCAGCGTGGTCGCTACGACGACGAAGACGGCGACGAGACCGATGAGCGCGGCGAATATCAGCAGGACCGCCAGGATGCGCGGGACTCGCGTAACGACGATCGCTCGCGAGGCGATGACCGTTCGCGCGATGACCGTTCGCGCAGTGACGATCGCAGCCGCGGCAGCGATGACGAAGAGTCCGATGGCGAGGAAAGCGACGGTGACGTCTACGAGCCTGCCGACAATCCCTTCGTGCGCGAAAGCCGTTCGCAGCGTGCCCCGGCCAAGGCGCGCGCGCCGCGCCGCAAGCCGCGCGACGAAGATCGCGACGATGGCGAGAGCGAAACCGGCATGGACCCTTCGGTCCTGCCGCCGTCGATCGGCAGTTCGTCCGAGCAGTCCGGCGATGAGCCTGAAGCAGAGGCCAAGCCGCGTCGCCGCACGCGCAAGCCGCGCGCGTCCGACGGTTCCGACGAGACGCTCGAAGCTGTAAGCTGATTGCGCCGGCCCGCCTGCGGGTCGTCGTGATTTCAGGCGCGTCTGACTGACTGGAGTTCGCAAGGCAGATCCAGCGCAAGATCGCTTGGTCTTGCCGCACGCTGCGCCTATGAAGCGCGGCGGATGCCCGCCTTTCACCAGATAACCGCTTCGGCGCGCCGTTTCGCATCGGCCAGTCCGCGCCGGTCGGCGGGGATCGCCCTCGTCGCTCTGGGCGCGATAGCGGCCTGCGGCTTCCAGCCCCTGGCGCTGTGGCCGCTGACCATTATTGCCGTGGCCCTGTGCCTGGAGCTTCTCGCACGAGCCCACACCCGGCGGCAGGCGTTCGCGACCGGCTGGCTGTTCGGCGCAGGGCTCTTCACTGTCGGCAATTTCTGGATCGCGACGGCCTTTACCTATCAGGCCGAAATGCCGGCATGGCTGGGCATGGTGGCGGTTGTCGGGCTGGCCTTCTATCTGGCGATCTTTCCGGGGCTGGCGACACTGGCCGCATGGTGGCTGCTTCGCGCCGCCGTGCCTTCGAACGAGACTGGCCAGCCCTTTCTGGGTCTGGCTCTGGCCGGAACGTGGATCGTTACCGAATGGATGCGCGCCTGGGTGTTCACCGGCTTTGCATGGAACCCGCTCGGCATTGTCCTGCTCGGTCCGTTCGACGCACAGGGGCTGGCCCTGCTTGCCCCATGGCTTGGCACCTACGGTCTGTCCGGGCTGGTCGTGCTGATCGCGGCGCTGATGCGGCGGCTGGTGCGCACTGGCTGGTCCGCGACGCGGCGTCAGCAGGCGGGCCTTGCTTTCGGGGGCGTGACTCTCGCCGCGTTGCTGGCCGCCGTTATGACAGCGCCTGCCAGCTATCTCGAACGCCGCGAAGGCGGGCGCGAGTTCACCCTGGTGCAGCCCGGCATCAAGCAGCCCAATGTCAACGATCCGCGCTTCTACGAGCAGAACTTCCTCAAGCTGGCGCGGCAGAGCGTGCCCAAGGTGCCCAATACACGGCGCGTCGTGTTCTGGCCCGAGGCAGGGCTCGCCGACTATTTGCGCGACGGCTATCCTCGCTATCTCTACCGGCTGATGAACTACGGCGGCGATCCGCAACTGGCGCGCGAGCGGATCGGGCGCACCATCGGCCCCTATGCGATGGTGATGACCGGGGCCGTCGATCTGGTGATCGAGAACGGCGACGATGTGGCGGCGCGCAATTCGGTGACCATGCTCGATTCGCAGGGCAACCTGCTTGCCAGCTATGCCAAGGCGCACCTCGTGCCGGGCGGCGAATACCTGCCCCTGCGCAGCCTGCTTGAGCCGATCGGCCTGACGCGCCTGGTGCCCGGATCGCTCGATTTCTGGCCGGGTCCGGGGCCGCGCACCTTCGATTTCGGGCAGTGGGGCAAGGCAGGCGTGCAGGTCTGCTACGAGATCGTGTTTTCGGGCGAGGTCGTCGATCCGCTTGTGCGGCCCGACTATCTCGTCAACCCGACGAGCGACGGCTGGTTCGGAGCCTGGGGTCCGCCGCAGCATCTGGCGCAGGCCCGGCTTCGCGCCATCGAGGAAGGGCTGCCGGTCATGCGCTCGACCACCAGCGGGATCAGCGCGGTGATCGACGCCGACGGCATCGTGCGCGCCTCGTTACCGCGCCATGTCGAAGGCCGGATCGACGGGCGCATCCCGCCACCGGAGGAGCCGACGCTGTTCTCCCGACTTGGCAACGCACTCCCCCTGACGCTGGCCTTTGTCCTGCTCGTCGGATGCATGGTTGCGTTGCGACATGGGCGTGCTAGAGACCAGCACACATAAAGAAACCTTTATATCGCACTTGGCACATTACAGGCAAAGCGGACTCCCCATGCGCACCGACTATCTCTTCACTTCCGAAAGCGTTTCCGAAGGCCATCCCGACAAGGTTGCCGACCAGATTTCCGACGCCGTGGTCGATCTGTTCCTGTCGAAGGATCCCGAAGCGCGCATCGCCTGCGAGACGCTGACCACGACCCAGCTCGTCGTGCTTGCCGGAGAAATCCGCTGCAAGGGAGTCTACGAACGCGACCGTGAGGAGTGGAAGGACAACGATTACTGGGCGCCGGGTGCGAAGGAAGAGATCGAGCGCGTAGTCCGTCAGACCGTCAAGGAAATCGGTTACGAGCAGGACGGCTTCCACTGGGAGAAATTCGAATTCATCAACCGGCTGCACGGCCAGTCTGCGCACATCGCGCAGGGCGTCGATGCTTCGGGCAACAAGGACGAAGGAGCAGGCGATCAGGGCATCATGTTCGGCTATGCAACCGACGAAACGCCCGATCTGATGCCGGCCACGCTCTACTACAGCCACAAGATCCTCGAACGCATGGCCAAGGACCGCAAAGCAGGCACCGCGCCGTTCCTCGAACCCGATGCCAAGAGCCAGGTGACGCTGCGCTACGAAGGCAGCCTGCCCGTCGCCGCGACGGCCATCGTCGTCTCGACCCAGCACAAGCCCGGCTACTGCCTGACCGGCGACAATGCCGATCCTGCCAAATATGCCGAGCTTGAAAGCTATGTGAAGCGCGTCGTCGCCGACGTGATCCCGCCCGTGCTGCTGCGCGAGACGGAATATCACATCAACCCCACCGGCAGCTTCGAGATCGGCGGACCGGATGGCGATGCGGGCCTCACCGGTCGCAAGATCATCGTCGATACCTATGGCGGCGCGGCCCCGCATGGCGGCGGCGCCTTCTCGGGCAAGGATCCCACCAAGGTCGACCGTTCGGCAGCCTATATCTCGCGCTATCTTGCCAAGAACATCGTTGCCGCCGGCCTTGCCACGCGCTGCACCATCCAGCTTGCCTATGCCATTGGCGTTTCCAAGCCGCTGTCGCTCTATGTCGATACGCACGAGACCGGAAAGGTCGGCGACGATGCGATCGAGAAGGCAATCATGAGCATCGGGAAACTGGGTGGCCTCACTCCGCGCTCGATCCGCACGCATCTTGGCCTAAACAAGCCGATCTACCGCAAGACGGCTGCCTATGGTCACTTCGGCCGCAAGCCGGAGGGCGATATGTTCCCGTGGGAACGCGACGACCTTGTCGATGACCTGAAGCTTGCACTGGCCTGACGCCAATCTTCTGGCCATTGCGGCGCTGCTCGACTAGGGGCGGCAGCCGAAAGGGAATAGCATGTCAGAACCGCTCAGGATCGCGCTTGCCGGGCTCGGCACGGTCGGCACCGGGGTCATCCGCCTGATCGAAACGAACGCGCAACTGATTGCGCGCCGTGCGCGGCGGCCCATCGTCATCACCGCAGTGAGCGCGCGCGACCGCACCAAGGATCGCGGCGTCGACCTGTCCGGCTATGCCTGGCACGACGACCTTACCGCCATGGCGGCGCTGGATAACGTCGACGTGGTGGTCGAACTGGTCGGTGGCTCCGACGGCCCGGCGCTTACCCTGGCGCGCAACACCATCGCGGCCGGAAAGGCGCTGGTGACTGCCAACAAGGCGATGATCGCCCATCACGGGCTGGAGCTGGCATCCGCTGCCGAAGCGGCCGGCACCCCGCTCAAGTTCGAAGCGGCGGTCGCTGGCGGCATCCCGGTCATCAAGGGACTGAGCGAAGGCGCGGCGGCCAATTCGTTCGAGCGCGTCTACGGCATCCTCAACGGCACCTGCAATTACATCCTCTCGACGATGGAAGACACAGGCGCGGACTTTGCCGACGTTCTCTCCGATGCGCAGCGGCTCGGCTATGCCGAAGCCGATCCGACCTTCGACATCGAGGGCATCGACGCCGCGCACAAGCTGGCGATCCTTGCCGCCATCTCCTTCGGCGCGAAGCTCGATTTCGCGGGCGTCGATGCGACCGGCATCTCGCGGATCATCGCCGCCGACATCGCGCAGGCCCGCGCGCTGGGTTATGTGATCCGCCTGCTCGGCGTCGCGGAAACCGACACGTCGAACGGCGCGCTTTCGCTGTTCCAGCGCGTGCGCCCGCACCTCGTGCCGATCGATCACCCGCTCGCCCATGTCGACGGGCCGACCAATGCCATCGTCGCCGAGGGCAATTTCATGGGTCGGCTGCTGTTCCAGGGCGCAGGCGCTGGCGACGGGCCGACCGCGAGTGCGGTCGTCGCAGACATCATCGACATCGCGCGCGGCGAACGCGGCGCGGCCTTCTCGATGCCGGTCGCCGAGCTGGAGCCGATGGGCCGCGCCGAAACCGGCCACCGCCCGGTGCGCGCCTATATCCGCTTTACCGTGAAGGATCGGCCCGGTGTCCTTGCCGAGATCACGGCCGCCATGCGCGATGCGGGTCTGTCGATGGAAAGCCTGATCCAGCAGGGTCGTGCCGACGAAGGCGGCGAGGTCATCATTGCTATGGTCACGCACGAAGGCCCCGAACTGGCCGTGACCCAGGCGCTCGACCTGCTCAAGGGTTCGGACAACCTGACCGCGCCGCCGCTGTGGATGGGCATCATCGGAGACTGACGAGCGCACCGCGCTGCTCGACAAGACGCTGGCCTGTGTCTAAGCGCAGGTCGCAAATCGTACCGGGAGGAAAGTTCGCCGCCATGCCCAAGTCCGCCGCCAGCAATGCCCTCGATCGCGTTCTCGTCATGGAAATGGTGCGCGTCACCGAAGCGGCTGCGATTGCCGCCTCGCGCCTGATCGGACGCGGCGACGAGAAGGCTGCCGACCACGCAGCCGTCGAAGCGATGCGCAAGGCTTTCGACGAGCTTGATATCGACGGCACCGTGGTGATCGGCGAAGGCGAGCGCGACGAGGCGCCGATGCTCTACATCGGCGAAAAGGTCGGCGGCGCGCAGGGCACTGGCCCCAGGATCGACATCGCGCTCGATCCGCTCGAAGGCACGACGATCACGGCCAAGGCAGGGCCGAACGCGCTTGCCGTGCTGGCCTGTGCCGAAGAAGGCAACCTGCTCAACGCGCCTGACGTCTACATGGACAAGCTGGCTGTCGGACCCGGCTATCCTGACGGTATCATCGACCTTGCCAAAACGCCGACCGAAAATGTCGAGGCCGTGGCAAAGGCAAAGGGCGTCAAGCCCAACGAGATCATCGTCTGCGTGCTCGATCGTCCCCGCCATGCCGACCTTATCGCTGAACTGCGCGGCATCGGCTGCGGCGTCGTGCTGATCGGCGACGGCGACGTTGCCGGCGTCATCGCGGTGACCGACGAGGACACCACCATCGACATGTACATGGGTTCGGGTGGCGCGCCCGAGGGCGTGCTGGCCGCAGCGGCGCTGCGCTGCGTGGGCGGCCAGTTCAACGGCCGCCTGCTCTTCCGCAACGAGGACGAGAAGGCCCGCGCCCGCAAGTGGGGCATCGACGACCGGGAATTCGACCGCATCTACAAGCTGGAAGAGCTGGCCAAGGGCGACTGCATCTTTGCCGCGACCGGCGTGACCAGCGGCTCGCTGCTCGACGGGGTCAAGCGCCTGCGCAATGGCACGATGACCACCGACAGCGTAGTGATGCGCGCCTCGTCCGGCACGGTGCGCTGGATCAAGGGCGAACACCGCGCGGCTTTCAAGGACGACTGAGGCGGGCGGGCGATCCGCTCCCCTCACACCGTTTTCCTACAGTCTCGAATCCCGCTATGCAGGCGCGGCAATGTCCGTGCCTTCGCCTCTTGCTGTGCATCGATCACGCGCTCGAAGCACGCCAGACTTTTTCAGTTCAGGACAGTGTCTCATGTGTAACCTACAGCGCCCTTCGGCAGGGGCGCGGGGGAAAGGGCGACGCGCCATGTTGCAATCCCGTGACTCCCGGCTAGAGCCGGGGGCAAGGCCCGCTGAGGGATTCGCGGGACTGGCATTTGGAGAGACCCTGATTCACGTCTCGGATCGATCCAATCCAAACGATCAGGGTCTGGTGGGGACAGCGCGATGAAGATACTGGCCGGCAACTCCAACCTGCCGCTCGCACGAGCGATTGCAGGCTATCTCGAACTGCCGCTTACCGATGCGAGCGTTAGGCGCTTCGCCGACGAGGAAGTGTTCGTCGAAATCCACGAGAACGTGCGCGGCGAGGACGTGTTCGTCGTTCAGCCGACCTCGTTCCCGGCCAACGACAACCTGATGGAACTGCTGATCTGCATCGATGCGCTGCGCCGCGCATCGGCCAAGCGGATCACGGCGGTGGTGCCCTACTTCGGCTATGCCCGGCAGGACCGCAAGCCCGGCCCGCGCACCCCGATCTCGGCCAAGCTGGTTGCCAACCTCATCACCGAGGCTGGCGCCGACCGCGTGCTGTCGGTCGACCTGCACGCAGGCCAGATCCAGGGCTTCTTCGATATCCCGACCGACAACCTCTATGCCGCGCCGGTCATGGCCGCCGACATCCTTGCCCGCAACAGTTCGGACAATGTCACCGTGGTCTCGCCTGACGTCGGCGGCGTGGTTCGCGCCCGTGCCCTGGCCAAACGGCTCGACAACGCGCCGCTCGCCATCGTCGACAAGCGGCGCGACAAGCCGGGCAGCAGCGAGGTGATGAACATCATCGGCGATGTAGCTGGGCGCGCCTGCATCATGATCGACGACATCGTCGATTCGGGCGGTACGCTGTGCAACGCCGCACAGGCCCTGCTCGACGCGGGAGCGTCATCGGTAACGGCCTACATCACCCACGGCGTGCTGTCGGGCGGCGCGGTCGCGCGGATCGACGGGTCGGCGCTGACCGAACTGGTCATTACCGATTCGATCCTGCCGACCGAGGCGACGCGGGCATCGCAGGTCATCCGGGTTCTGCCCATCGCCCCGCTGCTCGGCGAGGCGATCCGCCGCATTGCCGACGAAGCATCGGTGTCGAGCTTGTTCGACTGATGGGCCGGGCAGGCGTAGCGCAAAGGAGAAAGGCCATGAAACGTGCCCTGACTGCCGCTGTCACCGCCGCCACCATCGCCTGTTCGCAATCCATACCGGCCTTGGCGCATGAAGGCCACGATGACCCGGCTGCCATGCAAGTGACGCCGGCAGACGAGCCGCTCAAGCCAGGGTCGAACATGCGGCTGCGTGCCCCCGTTTCGGCAGCGCCAGACCTGGAAGTGATCGTCTCGGATGTCATCATCCCGGCTGGCTCGCAGGTGCCACCGCACTATCATCCGGGCGAGGAGTTCCTCTACCTGATCGAGGGATCTGCCCGTCACATCGTCAAGGGCGAGTCCGAGAGGATGCTGACTGCCGGTGCTTCCGCGGTCATCCCGCCAAACGCGATCCACGCTCCGATTGGCGGACCGGAGGGTGCGCGTGCAATCGTCTTCAGGGTTCACGTGAAGGGGCAGCCGGAACGGATCCCGGTTCCGGCCTCGGAACTAGAGGGCAAATGAGCTGCGCCGCATGAACCTCGACGCCGAAATCGCCCTGGCGCACCGGCTCGCCGATGCTGCGGGTGAAGCGATCCGTCCGCACTTTCGGGAGCTGGTCGATACCGAGCGCAAGGGCGACGCCACGCCCGTCACGATTGCGGACCGCGAGGCAGAACAGGCGATGCGCCGCCTGCTCAAGGCGGAGATGCCGCGCGACGGCGTGATCGGGGAGGAGTTCGGCAGCGAGGAAGGCAGTTCGGGGCGGATCTGGGTGCTCGATCCGATCGACGGGACCGTCTCGTTCATCGGTGGCAGGCCGATCTTCGGCACCCTGATCGCACTGGTGGTCGATGGTTTCCCGGTGCTCGGCGTGATCGACCAGCCGATCCTCAAGGAACGCTGGATCGGCGCGAGCGGCAGGCCGACGCTGCTCAATGGGCGAGAGGCGCGGACCCGCCACTGCCGAGAGCTTTCGAGTGCGATGCTGGCGACGACCGGCCCGCACTACTTCGACGATCATCAGGGTCAGCACTTCATGGCACTCGCAGCGCAGACCGATCACCGGCGGATGATGATGGGCGGCGACTGCTACAACTACGCGCTGCTGGCTTCAGGCCTTGTCGACGTGGTCTGCGAGGCTGGCCTCAAGCTGCACGACTGGGCCGCGCTCGTGCCGGTTGTCGAAGGTGCGGGCGGCATGATGTGCGACTGGAACGGCGATCCGCTCCACGCCGGTTCGGACGGCCATGTGATCGCTCTGGGCGATCCGGCGCGATTGGAGGATGTGGTCGAAGCCTTGGGCTGCGATCACTGAGCGCCTGGCACTACCCGGCCACGCGGTCGTAGTCGGCCATGCCGATGGGGTTGCCTGCGGTCGCGCCCATGATGCGGCCCATCACGTCCTTGGGCAGGTGCGGTCCGGCAGCCTTGCGCGAGGCTTCGTCGGCCCAGAACTCGAGGAACAGGAACCGCTGGGGGTCCTTGCTGTCGCGGAGCAGCATGGTGCCCTGCGTGCCAGCGATGGACTTCACCGCTTCGCCGAGGGCTTCGAGCGCGGAGCCAAGCTCGTCCGCCTTGCCTGTGCTGGCGGTAAGGTCATAAGTGTGAACGATTGCCATTGGCCATTCCTCCCGGTTGTTTCCCCGCCCTTGCCAGAACCCGAAGGCCCGCGAAAGAGATGCGCTTCTTCTTCTATGGAACCTTGCAACATGGCAATACCAACCCGGTCGCGCGGGCAGTCCATGCCCGGCTCGCGCAGCTGGGCGAGGCGACCATGCGCGGGCGGCTCTATGCCGTGCGCGAGGCTTCGGGCTGGTATCCGGTGCTGGTGCCGGGACAGGGCACCGTTCACGGCGCGCTTTACGAGACGAGGCCCGACTTCACCCAGGCCGATCTGGCGATGCTTGACGGATGGGAAGACTTCGACCCGCGCCGCCCCGGCCGCTCGCTCTATGTCCGCCGCCTTCTGCCCGTGGATGCGCAACCGGGGCGCGACGAAGCCGCGCACGCCTATGTCTACAACCGGACGCTGCCTCGCTCGGCCCGGCGCATCGCGAGCGGGAACTTCAACTGCTGGCTGACGCACACTGGACTTCCCGCCTTCGGATCGCGTCGTGTCGTGCCGGCCGAGCGCAATGGAATCCCCTTGCCTTTCCGGCACACCCGCAGTAATGGCGCGCGCTTCAACGACACGAATTCGAGCGACCAGCCTGGCTGAAAGGGCTGCCAGGGCTGGCCGGACGTGTCTCTGACTAGGAGATGAAAATGCCCAAGCTCAAGACCAAGAGCGGTGTGAAGAAACGCTTCAAGATCACCGCTACCGGCAAGGTGAAGCACGGCGTCGCCGGCAAGCGCCACCGGCTCATCAGCCATAACGGCAAGTACATCCGCCAGAACCGCGGCACCGAGGTCATTTCCGACGCCGATGCCCGGGTCATCAAGAAGTGGGCGCCCTACGGCCTCAACTGATTTAGGAGTACTGCCAAATGCCACGCATCAAACGCGGCGTCACCACGCGCGCCAAGCACAAGCGGCTTCTGGATCAGGCCAAGGGTTACCGCGGCCGCCGCAAGAACACGATCCGCGTCGCCCGTCAGGCGGTCGAAAAGGCAGGCCAGTACGCCTACCGCGACCGCAAGGTTAAGAAGCGGAACTTCCGCGCCCTGTNNGCCCTGTGGATCCAGCGCATCAACGCTGCGGTCCGCGCCGAGGGCCTCACCTATTCGCAGTTCATCCATGGCGCCAAGCTCGCTGGGATCGAACTCGACCGCAAGGTCATGGCAGACCTCGCGATGAACGAAGGTGCCGTGTTCTCGAGCGTGATCGCTCAGGCCAAGAAGGCGCTGGGCTGAACCAGCCTGGCCATCGGCCAATGAACATCGACGGGCGCGGATCGGCGATTGCCGGTTCGCGCCCGTTTCGATTCGAAGCCTCGCGCAACAGGCTAAACTCCTCTAGGGAGGCGAGGAAGTGCCCTATTCCCGATCCGAGACGCCCGATCTGAGATTGCGTTATTTTCGTCCTCCGGCGGGGCTCGATCGCTATTTTCAGACGATTTTCCTGCTTGAGGTCTTCCCCCCGGAAGGCGGGACGATCACCGATTTCGTATTGCCGAGTTGGGGCATTGTAAGCTGGCGCGATCGTTCCTCGATGACTCTGCAGTTTCGTGATGGCGAAATGTTCAATTCGGGGCTGTCCGGGGCAGTCGGACCGTTCGACCATGCAGTGCGACTGGAATCCGGTGCTCTGCGGCAGTGGAGCGCGGTTCTGCTTCCGGCAGGATGGTCGCGGTTCGTTGACGCACCGGCACGCCTGTATGGCAACCGGGCAGTAGACATCGAGAACGACCCGGCATTTTCGGCATTCTGGCCTGTCGGCGAGAGGCTGTTCAAGGGACCGCCCGACGCGGAAGCGGAACTCGACGTCATACTCGAATGCCTTACCGATCGTTTGCTGGTGCCCCGGCGCGATGATGAGGATCGCATCGAGGCGATAACAACAGCCCTGATGGATACGCGTTGCGCCAATGTCTCAGATCTGGCCGAACGTGCCGGTGTAGGCAGGCGCACGCTCGAGCGGGTTTGCGAGAGCGCCTTTGGTCTTGCCCCCAAGATGCTGCTGCGCCGCCAGCGGTTCATGCGCAGCGTGACTCAGCACATGCTCGGTGGCGGTGAGCGGTCCTGGATCGAGGCGATCGACGACATCTATCACGACCAGCCGCAGTTCGTGCGCGAGTTTCGCGAGTTTACCGGGCTTTCGCCGCGGGAATTCGCGAAACTCGAACGTCCGATGCTCAAGCCCGTGCTGCTCGAAGGCATGCGCCACTGGGAAGAGGTGAGCGAGTTCGCCAGCGAATTCTGAGAAGACGTCTGCGCGCCGTTTGCGCATTGCCCGATTCGTTACTAAGGACCGCCGCGAAACGAACTGAGCTCGGGACGAGACCTAAAGTGGATTACGAAAAGCTGGGGCAGGAGGCGACTGCGCGGATCGCGGGTGCCGATAGCCTTGACATGCTGGAAACCTTGCGGGTCGAGTTTCTCGGCAAGCAGGGGTCTGTCTCGGCCTTGCTCAAGACCCTGGGCGGCATGTCGCCTGACGAGCGCAAGGAAACCGGGCCGAAGATTCACGGTCTGCGCGAAACGGTCAGCGATGCCCTCGCCTCCCGCAAGGCCGACCTCGAAGCTGCCGCAATGGAAGCGCGGCTTGCGTCCGAAACGGTGGACCTCTCGCTGCCTGCTCCGGAACAGGCTGCCGGAACGGTTCATCCGGTCAGCCAGGTGATGGACGAGCTGGCCGAGATCTTCGCCGACCTTGGCTTTTCCGTCGCGACCGGCCCTGAAGTCGAGGACGACTGGCACAACTTCACCGCGCTCAACATGCCGGAAAGTCACCCGGCCCGCGCCATGCACGATACCTTCTATTTCGGTGAGGATCGGGTTGCGCCGAACGGCGGACGCATGTTGTTGAGAACGCACACCAGCCCGGTGCAGGTGCGCACCATGCTCGAGCGCGGTGCGCCTTTGCGCATCATCGCGCCGGGCCGGGTCTATCGCAGCGACAGTGACGCGACGCACACGCCGATGTTCCATCAGGTCGAAGGCCTCGTGATCGACCGCGACATTCACCTTGGCCACCTCAAGTGGACGCTGGAAACCTTCCTCAAGGCCTTCTTCGAGCGCGAGGACATCGTGCTGCGCCTGCGCCCGTCCTACTTCCCCTTTACCGAGCCCTCGGTCGAGGTCGACGTCGGGTTTGCCGTCGAGACAGGACCAGACGGCAAGGCGCGCCGCGTGCTCGGCGGCAGCGGCGACGAGCCGGGCCATGCCTGGATGGAATTGCTGGGCAGCGGCATGGTCAATGCCCGCGTCATCGAATTCGCCGGGCTCGATCGCGCCGAGTGGCAGGGCTTTGCCTTCGGCGTCGGCGTCGACCGGCTTGCCATGCTGAAATACGGCATGGACGACCTGCGCGCCTTCTTCGATGGCGATGTGCGCTGGCTGCGGCATTATGGCTTCTCCGCTTTCGATCAGCCGACGCTTTCGGGCGGAGTGGGAGCGCGCGCATGAAGTTCTCGCTCGAATGGCTGAAGTACTTCCTCGACACCGATGCCTCGGTGGATGAGGTTGCGGCCAAGCTCAACGCAATCGGCTTCGAAGTCGAGGGGATCGACGATCCTGCGCGGAAGCTGGAAGGTTTCGTCGTCGCCGAGGTGATGACTGCCGCGCCACATCCCCAGGCCGACAAACTTCAGGTGCTGACTGTCAACACCGGTTCGGGCGAGCCTCTGCAGGTGGTCTGCGGTGCGCCCAATGCCCGCGCAGGCATGAAGGGCGTGCTCGGCATGGCGGGCGCGGTGGTTCCGTCGAATGGCATGCAGCTCAAGAAGGCGGAACTGCGCGGGGTCGAATCGAACGGCATGATGTGCTCGACGCGCGAACTCGAACTCGGCGACGATCACGACGGGATCATCGAGCTGCCTGGCGATGCGCCGGTCGGGACGGCATTTGCCGATTTCCACGGTGCCTCGCCGGTCATCGACATTTCGGTCAATCCCAACCGGCCCGATTGCATGGGGGTCTATGGCATTGCCCGCGATCTTGCTGCGGCGGGGCTGGGCACGTTCAAGCCTTTCGCGGTGCCGCAAGTGGCAGGTGACTATCCCTGCCCGGTCGCGATCCGCACCGACGATCCGGATGGCTGCCCTGCGTTCTATGGCCGCGTGATCCGCGCCGTTTCCAACGGTTCTTCGCCAGACTGGATGCAGGCGCGGCTGATCGCTGCGGGCCAGCGCCCGATTTCGGCGCTGGTCGACATCACCAACTATGTGATGCTCGCCTTCGGGCGCCCTGCCCACGCCTATGATCTAGCCAAGCTGAGCGGCGCTGTGGTCGCGCGCCGGGCGACGGCTGGCGAGCAAGTGCTGGCGCTCAACGAAAAGACCTACACGCTCGATGAGAGCATGACCGTGATCGCCGACGAAAGCGGCGTGCATGACATTGCCGGGATCATGGGCGGCGAACATTCGGGCTGTTCGGAAAGCACGACTGACGTGCTGCTCGAAGTGGCTTATTTCGATCCCGACCGGATCGGCGCGACTGGCCGCGCGCTCAACGTGGCCAGCGATGCGCGGACGCGGTTCGAGCGCGGTGTCGATCCGGCATTCCTCGACGATGGTCTTGCGATCCTGTCCGACCTGATCCTGCGCATTTGCGGCGGCACGGCCAGCGACATTATTCGCGCCGGTTCGGCTCCAAGCGATCCAAAGGTCGTGGCCTACGATCCGGCGCTTTGCCGCAAGCTCGGCGGGGTCGACATTGCCGAGGACGAGCAGCGGCGCATTCTCGCTTCGCTCGATTTCGCGGCGTCGCCGGACTGGCAGGTGACCGTGCCGCTGCGCCGTCACGATGTCGAAGGCGCGGCAGACATCGTCGAGGAGGTCGTCCGCATCCACGGCCTCGACAAGGTGGCAAGCGTGCCGCTTTCGCGCAGCGACGGGGTGGCGCGTCCGACTGCTTCACCGATGCAGGCGATCGAGAGGCGATTGCGCCGGGCTGCTGCGGCGCGCGGGCTGAACGAGGCCGTGACCTGGTCCTTCCTGCCGACACCTGACGCCGAACACTTCGCAGATGGCGATTTGTGGATCCTCGCCAATCCGATCAGCGAAGACATGAAGGCAATGCGTCCCTCCTTGCTTCCCGGCCTGATCGCGGCGGCCAAGCGCAATGTCGATCGCGGCGCCTCGTCGCTTCGGCTGTTCGAGATCGGCCGCCGCTATTTCGTCGGTACCGATGGCAACAGCGACGAACGCCCGACGCTGGGCGTCTTGCTGGCAGGCGAAAAGACAGCGCGCGGCTGGGCGAGCGGCAAGGCCGCCATGTTCGACGCTTTCGACGCGAAGTCAGAGGCGCTGGCTCTGCTGGCTGAAGCTGGCGCGCCTGTCGACAAGCTGCAGGTGATGGGCGAGGCCGGGCCGCAGTTCCATCCGGGCCAGTCGGCAACCCTGCGGCTTGGGCCAAAAACCGTGCTCGCACGTTTCGGCATGCTGCACCCTGCCACGGCCAGGGCGTTCGACATCGACGTTCCCGTCGCAGCGGTCGAGCTGTTCCTCGACGCGATCCCGGCAAGGAAAGGCGGCGGCAGCTTTGCCCGCGCCGCCTACGCGCCGCCCGCGCTGCAATCGGTGACGCGCGACTTTGCCTTCCTCGTGCCTGCCGACCTGCCAGCAGGCGACCTCGTCCGCACCGTGCGCAATGCCGACAAGGCCAGCATCGTCGATGCGCGGCTGTTCGACCTGTTCACAGGTCAGGGCGTGCCGGATGGACAGAAGTCGGTGGCAGTCGAAGTCATCCTTCAGCCAGGCGAGAAGAGCTTCACCGACGAAGAGCTCAAGGTGATTGCCGACAAGGTTACGGCAGCGGCGGGCAAGCTCGGCGCAGTCCTGCGCGGTTGATTGGCTGAGAGCAAATGCCCAACGAACGCCGCACCTTCGCGATCATCTCGCATCCTGACGCGGGTAAGACCACGCTGACCGAAAAGCTGCTGTTGCAAGGTGGCGCTATCCATCTTGCCGGTGAGGTCAAGGCGCGTGGACAGGCGCGGCGCGCGCGTTCGGACTGGATGAAGATCGAGCAGCAGCGCGGAATCTCGGTCACCTCCAGCGTCATGACCTTCGAGCGCGACGGCATCACCTTCAACCTGCTCGACACGCCGGGCCACGAAGATTTCTCCGAAGACACCTACCGCACGCTGACAGCGGTCGATTCGGCCATCATGGTGATCGACGCGGCCAAGGGTATCGAGCCGCAGACCCGCAAGCTGTTCGAAGTCTGCCGCCTGCGTTCGGTGCCGATCATCACCTTCATCAACAAGGTGGACCGCGAAGGGCGGCCCTGTTTCGATCTGCTCGACGAAGTGGCCGACATGCTCGCGCTCGACGTGAGTCCTCAAAGCTGGCCAATCGGCATGGGCGGCCTGTTCGAAGGCGTGCTCGATCTCGCCACGGGCAAGGCCAGCCGACCCCAGGGCGACAGCCGCGAATTCCTCGGCAAGGTGGACGATAACCCCGCCATTCCCGACGCCGTTACCGAAGAGATCGAACTTGCCCAGGCAGGATATCCCGAATTCGATCTGGAGGCCTACCGCTCCGGTGACCTGACTCCGGTCTATTTCGGCTCGGCGCTCAAGAACTTCGGCGTCACCGAACTTATCGAAGCCATTGCTCGGTACGCACCTCCGCCGCGGCCGCAGCCGAGCGAGGCTGGCGTCATCACCCCCGAGCGCGACGAGGTTTCGGGCTTCATCTTCAAGGTGCAGGCCAACATGGACCCGCAGCACCGCGACCGCATCGCCTTCATGCGGCTGGTTTCGGGCACCTTCAAGCGCGGCATGAAATTGACGCCATCCGGCCTTGGCAAACCGATCTCGGTCCATTCGCCGATCCTGTTCTTCGCGCAGGACCGCGAGATCGCGGACAATGCCCTTCCCGGCGACATCATCGGCATTCCCAACCACGGCACCTTGCGCGTGGGCGATACGCTTTCCGAGAAAAACGAGATCCGCTTCACCGGCCTGCCCAACTTCGCACCGGAAATCCTGCGCCGCGTGGTGCTGAAAGACCCGACCAAGACCAAGCAGCTCAGAAAGGCGCTCGACGACCTCAGCGAAGAAGGCGTCATTCAGGTGTTCTATCCGGAGATCGGCGCCCAGTGGATCGTCGGGGTAGTCGGCCAGCTTCAGCTCGACGTGCTGATTTCGCGGCTGGAGGCGGAATACAAGGTCGAGGCCGTGCTCGAGATGGCGCCGTTCGACACCGCGCGCTGGATCAGCGGATCGGAAGGCGCGTTGAAAGCATTCACCGATTTCAACAAGGCGAGCCTGGCCCGCGACCGCGATGGTCACGCCGTGTTCATGGCGAAGTCGGCATGGGACGTCGGCTACCAGCAGGAAAAGAACCCGGACCTGACTTTCAGCGCGACCAAGGAACGGTAAGGCTGGTTCGGGCGTTTCGGGAAGGCTAGCATCGATCCCATGGCTGAATTTACCGATCACCTCACTCCCGACCATATCGCGATGATCGAGCGCCAGCCGATGTTCTTCGTCGCCACCGCTGCGGCTGACGGTCGTATCAATCTCAGCCCCAAGGGACTGGCAGATACCTTCGCGGTGCTTTCGCCGAGCCGGGTGGCCTATCTCGACCTCGCCGGATCGGGGAACGAGACCCACGCGCACCTCAGCGCGGACGGTTGGATTACGCTCATGATGTGCAATTTCCAGCAGCCAGCCCTGATACTGCGCATCTATGGCCGGGGTGACGTGGTTTTGCCTGCCGATGAGAAATGGGACGAACTGGCTCGTCACTTCGCCTTGTTGCCTGGCACGCGGCAGATCTTCGATATTGTCGTCGAAAGTGTTCAGACGAGCTGCGGCTGGGGCGTGCCGGTGATGTCGCACGACAAGGACCGCGATACGCTGGTCAGATATCATGCCCAACAGGATCCGGATGAATGGGTTGCGAAGTATCGATCGCGCACGCACAGCATCGACGGCATCGCCACGAGGGCAACCGACAGGTTCATAGCTGGAGACTGATGCAGCTCAGGTTCGCCAGTTACAACATTCACAAGGCCATCGGACTCGATCGGCGCCGCGATCCCGAACGGATCCTGTCGGTGCTGCGCGAGATCGACGCCGATGTGGTCGCCTTGCAGGAAGTCGACCGCCGGCTGGGCAGGCGTGCGACCGCGCTGCCGCTCGGCATGATCCTCGAACATACGCAGTATCGGCCAGTACCGCTGGCGATGAAGCCGGATTCCATCGGCTGGCATGGCAACGCCTTGCTGGTGAAACGCGAGATCGAGATCGTCGATGCTGCGCCCGTTCCGCTACCCGTGCTGGAGCCACGCGGGGCAATTCGAGCGAGCCTGTCCGTAAATGGCCGAAATATCTGCGTTGTCGGCATGCACCTCGATCTTTCGGGGTTGCGCCGTCGGCAGCAGATCCAGACCATCCTGTCCCATATCGGCGGACTGGACCGCGAATGCCCATCGGTCTTGCTGGGCGACTTCAACGAATGGGCGCGAGTTGGCGGCTGCTTTGGCGAATTCGGTTCGAAGTGGCAGGTGCTGTCGCCCGGTCCCAGTTTCCACACGCGCAGGCCTGTCGCCCGGCTCGACCGGGTCATCGCTTCGCGTGATTGGCAGGTGGAAGCGACGGGCGTTCACCACAGCGCCCTATCGGCACGAGGCTCGGATCACCTGCCTGTCTGGGCGAACCTCGTTTTGCCCATGAATCGGGGCATTGTATACTTGACAAAGCAGGAGGAATAACGCACAAGGGGGCATGGACATTTTCGCCCCTCGCTTCACCGATGAAAACGCAGCCCGCGAGTATCTTGAAGGCATTCACTGGCCTGAAGGTCCGCTTTGCCCTCATTGTGGATCTGACAATGCCACTCGCCTGCCTCCGCAGCGCGGACGCAAGACCAAGGCGCACCCTGAAGGCGTCGTTCGTAACGGCGTTGTCCAGTGCAATGATTGCCGCAAGCAATACACTGTCACTGTCGGCACCGTGTTCGAGTCCTCAAAGGTTGCCCTGAACAAGTGGCTTCTGGTCAATCATCTGCTTTGCTCTTCCAAGAAGGGCATGAGCGCGCATCAGATCGCCCGTATGATTGGCGTCTCCTACAAGACTGCTTGGTTTATGATGCACCGCATCCGCGAGGCCATGAAGGACACTGACGGTGGCCCCATCGGCGGATTTGGCAAGACTATCGAAGCCGACGAAACCTATGTCGGCGGCAAGACCAAGAACATGCACGCCAGCAAGCGTAACCACGCTGTCGGTCGCCGCTCGAAGCACTCTGGCCCCCAACTGCACCGCAAGCAGGCTGTCGTCTCACTGGTGGAACGTGACGGTAAGGTTCGTTCGTTCCATGTTGCCAGCGTGACCGGCGAAACCCTGCGTCAGGTTCTCGTGACCAACGCGGATCGCGGTAGCTGGCTGATGACTGACGACCATGCAGGCTACAAGGCAGTCGGTCGCGAATATGTCGGCCATGGTGTCGTGAAGCACTCCCTTGGCGAATATGGCCGCGATGGAGTTTTCCACACAAACACGGTTGAAGGCTACTTCTCCCTCCTCAAGCGCGGCATTGTCGGCGTGTATCATCACGTCAGCGAAGCGCACCTGAAGCTGGTCGCGCTAAGTGACTCTCCCACGGGGGAAAACTCCGCACAGCGACTCGACTCAGCGCATCGGCTCTGGATTCCTATAAAGCGACTGTCCTGAAATGACGAAAACCCGCCGGTTGCAACGGCGGGTTCTCCGATCAGGATAGCCTCGCAAAACTGTTCTGCGAGCGCGAGGCTGAAACGACCTGACCTTGTGACCTTAAACGTCACAAAATCGCTTCAGTCAAGTTTGCAGATCGCACCATGGAAGGAAACGATACCATGGCACGTTCGAAACGCCCTGACAGGGCACCTTACACTCCTGAAGTCTTCCGCGAGGTTAAGGCGAGGCTTGCTGCGGGTGAATACCAGCACGACATCGCTGCTGACCTCGGGTGGAACCAGGGGCGCATTTCGGAAGTGAAGAACGGCAAGCGCGGGGGTAACTCCGGTCAGCCTGACTTCGCATTCTGATTGCGGGGGCAGGCTTCGGCTTGCCCCCTTTTTTCTCCTTGTGCGGCTTCGGCTTGGTCTTCAGCATCCGCCGCAGAACCTCTTCTTCTCTCTCTTGATCGGTGTCAGTCATGGTCTTCCCTAATGGCGAATTGCATGAGCTTCCCAAAAGAATTTGTAAAGATCGCTTCGCTGGTACTCTTATATCCCGACCTTGAGTCCGTCCTCATCAGTTACGCTGAACTCGCCATCGACATCAGCGTGGATGACGCGGCCCGTTTGCTCTATCGAATGCGGAGCGAGGCAGATCGCTTGAACATCGCAGATGCAATTCTGCATCAATATTTCAAGCGGGTTGGCCTTCAAGGCCCATACGCACAATTCCTCGGGGCTATACGCCACTGCAAGGCGATACGAAACCAATACGCTCACGCAGTGTGGGATATGCGTGACGAGTATCTTGCTTTCGCCAGCCTAGACGAGCCAGCCCGAACGAAAGAAGGGACCACATATGTACCCTTTGCCCCGATCGATCTTCCTACACTGGAAAAGCAATGGGATTTCTTCGAGTACACTGACAAGGTAAGTCGCTACCTTCTCAAAGAAGCATGGTTTCGCGAAGATAGACGCAGGCGTCATCACGCTATCTTGCCGAAAGCATTGCCTCGACCGAATCTGAATAGTCATCGAGACTGACAAACCGCCCAAGTTGGCGCGTGAATGCCGCAGCCCCCGCCTCAATCATAGCGGGAGTCACCTCAATCTGCACCGGCCTGTCACGCCCTGCGACTATATCCGAATCGGTCTGCTTTGTCATCTATACAATGCCCATGAATCGGGCATAGTGCACAAGAAATAGGCACAAGTTGGGCGTTTGTTACGGCAGCAGCGGCAACTCGTCCCGAAAATCTTGCCAAAAAATTAAACTGGCACGCCTCTTGCTAGGATGGTTCCAGCCGGCAAATGGCCGGTTGCAATCAGGGGATAGGCATGAAGTTCATCATAGCCATCATCAAGCCTTTCAAGCTCGACGAAGTTCGTGAGGCTTTGGGCGCAATCGGCGTCGCAGGCATGACCGTTTCCGAAGCCAAGGGCTTCGGACGTCAAAAGAGCCAATCGGAAGTCTACCGTGGCGCCGAATACACCACAAACATGTTGCCGAAGGTCAAGATA
>JAGREN010000078.1 GCA_020446505.1 Novosphingobium sp.
TCGGCGACGATGATGAACAAGGGCCTCGAACTGATCGAGGCGCATCACCTGTTCCCGGTTGGACTGGATCGCTTGTCGATCGTCGTCCACCCGCAGTCGGTGGTGCATTCGATGGTCGAATACCGTGACCGATCGACTCTGGCGCAACTCGGTCCTTCCGACATGCGCGTGCCGATTGCCTCATGTCTGGCCTGGCCGCGCCGGATGGATACTCCCTGCGAACCTCTGGATCTTGCGCGGCTCGGCACGCTGACCTTCGAGGCCACTGATGAGTCGCGCTTCCCCGCCACCCGGCTGGCACGTCAGGCCGCCGAAGCGGGCGGCGCGATCCCTGCCGTGCTCAACGCCGCGAACGAAATGGCGGTTGCTGCGTTTCTTGCAGGTCGGATCGGCTTTGCGCGCATCGCCGGTCATGTCGAGGAAACGCTTTCGTGCTATGCTCCCGCTGCACCTGCCTGCCTTGCAGAGGTGCTGGAAGTTGATGCGCAAGCGCGCGCAAAGACGCGCGACCTGATGGAGACTGCCTGAATTGCTTGAATCGCCATCGATTTTCACGACGCTCCTGGCCTTCCTGCTGGTGCTCGGCCCGCTGGTCGTCGTGCATGAACTCGGTCACTACCTCGTCGGGCGCTTTTTCGGGGTGAAGGCGGACGTTTTCTCGGTCGGTTTCGGCAAGGAACTGGCCGGCTGGACCGATCGGCGTGGCACACGCTGGAGGCTCTCGGCCCTGCCGCTGGGCGGCTATGTGCAATTTGCCGGCGACATGAACGCAGCCAGCGCGCCCGGTCCCGTCGATGACGGGCTGAGCGAGGCGGAGCGGGCGCAACTGTTCCAGCACAAGCCATTATGGCAGCGCGCGCTGATCGTGCTGGCCGGGCCGCTCACGAACCTGCTCGTCGCGGTGCTCGTATTCGCGGCTTTCAACATGATCTACGGGAAGGTCGTCGCGACGACCCAGATCGCCGTCCTCGCCGAAAATTCGGCGGCAGAGCAGGCCGGTCTGAAGATTGGCGACCGCATCGTTGCCGTCGATGGCGAGAAGGTCGACGATTTCACCGACATACCGCCGCTGGTCGTGCCCTTTCCGAACCGTACCGTGCAGATCGCCATCGAGCGCGACGGCCGGGAAAAGATCGTTCCCGTCAAGATCGCCGAGGTCGTCGATACCGATGAATTTGGCAACGAAAGCCGCATCGGTCGCATCGGCATCGGCGCCGGAAAGATCGAGATCGCAAGTGTGGGGCCGGTTGAAGCTGTCGGACTTGGATTCGAGCAATCGTTCGGCGTCATGCGGATGATGATGACCGGAATCGCCCAGATTTTCACGGGCGAGCGCTCGGTCAAGGAACTCGGCGGACCGGTCAAGATCGCCAAGTATTCCGGCGAGCAATTCAGCCTTGGCTGGTCGGCTTTCGTCAGTTTCGTGGCGTTGATCTCGATTAACTTGGCATTCATCAACTTCCTGCCAATTCCAGCCCTCGATGGTGGACACCTCGCCTTCTACGCCGCTGAGGCGGTGCGCAGAAAGCCGCTCGGGGTCCGCAGTCAGGAGTGGGCTGTCCGCACCGGCCTGGCACTTGTTCTCGCGCTCATGGTGTTCGTTACTTTCAACGATATCGCCACTTTGCCGATTTTCGGGGGATAGCCGTGCGTTTCGGGCCCGTTGGGGCACGGTTCGCCGGAATGTTCGCTTGATTGCACCTGCCCCATCGGGCAGAGGGCGGCGGGCGCTTTGCGAAGGTTGCGCCTGACGGCATTGTTTGCCGCCAGCCGCACGCTGACAGGATTTGGCACCAGTATGATGGGAAGGGATATGGTTCGCAGCTTCGACGTGCGCCGTGCATCCGGAATGGCGGCGCTGCTGCTTGGCTCCACAGCCCTTGCCGGATTGCCCGCGCCCGCCTTTGCGCAGGAAGCAGAGACTACTGCTCCAGCCGAAACCGCAGCCGCGCCGCAGGGCCAGGTGATCCGCGCCATGCGCGTCGTCGGCAACCAGCGCCTCGAGCCGCAGACGATCCTTTCCTACATCCGCTTGCGGATCGGTCAGGAATGGTCGAGCGCAGCAGCCGACCAGGCGCTCAAGGATCTTTACGCCACCGAACTCCTCGCTTCGGCGCAGATCCGCAACGAGGACGGCACCGTCGTTATCGAGGTGCAGGAAAACCCGGTCGTTAACCGCATCATCCTTGAAGGCAACAAGCGCATCAAGGACGACAAGATCCTGCCCGAGATCAAGGTTTCTCCGCGCCAGATCTTCACGCGCTCCAAGGTGCGTGCCGACGTTGCCCGCATCATCGAGCTCTACAAGCGCCAGGGCCGTTTCGCCGCCACGGTCGAGCCGAAGATGGTGATGCTGGAGCAGAACCGCGTCGATATCGTGTTCGAAATCACCGAAGGCGCCAAGTCCAAGGTCCGCCAGATCAATATCGTCGGCAACGAGACCTTCTCGGACAGCAAACTGCGCGGCGAGATGGTGACCAAGCAGACCGGGCTCACCAAGATCTTCTCGTCGAGCACCAGCTACGATCCCGATCGCATGGCCTTCGACCAGCAGAAGCTGCGCCAGTTCTACCTGACTCAAGGTTACGCCGATTTCCGCGTCGTCTCGGCCGTGGCCGAACTGACGCCCGACAAGCGCG
Organism: Novosphingobium sp.; assembly: GCA_020446505.1. Lineage (GTDB taxonomy): Bacteria > Pseudomonadota > Alphaproteobacteria > Sphingomonadales > Sphingomonadaceae > Novosphingobium. The sequence goes on from JAGREN010000078.1 coordinate 2,640, forward strand.
ACTTCATCATCACCTATGTCGTCGAGGAAGGCGATCGCTACAAGTTCGGCGACATCGCCGTCGACAGCCAGCTGCGCGAATTCGACGGAGAAAAGCTCGCTGCCAACCTGCCGATGAAGAAGGGCGACTGGTACAACGCCAAGCAGGTCGAAGACACCATCGAAAGCCTGAACGAGACGGCTGGTACCTTCGGCTATGCCTTCGCGGACGTGCGGCCTCGCTATGACCGCAACAAGGAAGACCGCACCATGGGTCTTACCTTCGTGATTGCGGAGGCACCGCGTGTCTATGTCGAATCGGTCGACATCAACGGCAACACGCTGACGCAGGACAAGGTCATCCGCCGCGAGTTCCGCATCGGCGAAGGCGATGCCTTCAACTCGCTCCAGGTCAAGCGTTCGACCAATCGGATCAAGTCGCTCGGCTATTTCCAGGACAAGTTCGAGATCGAGCAGAAGCCCGGCTCGGATCCCGACCGGATCAGGCTGGAAGCCAATGTCGAGGAAAAGCCGACTGGCGAACTTCAGCTTTCGGCGGGCTTTTCCTCGATCGAAAGCTTCATTTTCCAGGCCTCGGTGCGCCAGCGCAACTTCCGGGGTCGCGGCCAGACCATCGGCCTGTCGGGCAGCTATTCGCGCTACACCAAGAGCGTGGAGGCCAGCTTCACCGAGCCGTACCTGTTCGACAAGAATGTCTCGGTCGGCCTTGATATCTACCGCCGCGACTATCGCAGCTTCCGCTATCTCACGAGCAATCGCGACCGCACCTATCAGCAGGCGACCACGGGCTTCCAGCTTCGCGCCGGCCTTCCGGTGACCGAGTTCCTCACGGCGGTCGCGCGCTACACGCTCAACTACGACAAGATCTCTCTCGACCGCAGTCAGTTCTTCTTCGATCTCGACGGCGACGGAGTGGAAACCTGCGAACCGATTCTCGCAGGCCGTTACCTGTGCGAAGCGATCGGCAACCGTACCAGCTCGATTTTCGGGCTGTCCCTGATTTATGACCACGTCGACAACCGGATTCGTCCGACCAGAGGTCTGCTGGCCTCGGTCAGCGCCGACTACGCGGGGCTTGGCGGCTCGGTCAAATATGGCCGTATCCGGGGCAATGCAGCGAACTACTGGCCGCTGGGCGGTGGCTTCGTGTTCTCGGTTCAGGGCGAAGGCGGCCTCATCAAGTCCTTCGACCACAGCGGCGATCCGGCTGCCGGGATCGATGACGTCCGGCTGACCGACCGCTTCTATCTCGGCGAGCCGCAGATTCGCGGCTTCGACATTCGCGGCGTCGGACCGCGCGTGATCCGCTACCCCTATATCGATACCAACGGGGATGGCGTTATCGGGCCGGATGATGGCATCTCGGATCAGCGCAATCAGGCTACTGACGACGCGCTGGGCGGCAAGTACTACTATATGGCGCGGGCAGAGCTCGAGATTCCGCTCGGAGCGGGTGCGCGCGAAATGGGCCTGAGGCCATCGGTCTTCATCGATGCCGGATCGGTCTGGGGCATCCGCGACCCGGATACGCTCGATACCGGGCCGGCCGGTCGATTTCTGCCCACCCGCGACGCTGACGGCAACGCGCTCTACACGCAGATCGACGCGGCATCGGTCGTCAATGACGTTTGCACGGCGAGCGCGACCTCGACGGTTACGAGCCCGACCAATCCCAACACGCTCGAATGTCTTCCGGCCGGCGCTATTGCAGGCCAGAACAGCGCGATCGGCAACAACTTTGCCTTCAGGGAAGTCTTCCTCGGCGATACTTGGAAGCCGCGTCTCGCGGTCGGTATCGGCGTAAACTGGAATTCGCCGTTCGGTCCTTTCCGGATCGACTTCTCGAAGGTCCTCCTCAAGCGCGAGGGGGACGATACCAAATCCTTCACCTTCAACGTGGGAACTCAGTTCTGATGAATATCCTTCTCAAATCCGTCGCTGCCGCCGCTCTCATGGCAAGCGCCACCGTTGCAACGCCGGTCATGGCGCAGGCTGCGGGCACGCTCATTCCCGGTCTTGCTATCGCCAATCTCGATGCGGTCGTGGTCAACTCGAACGCTTTCAAGACGGCCGAGCAGCAGCGTCTCACCACCTACAAGGCGCAGCTTGACCGTGCCGAACAGCGCCGCAGCCAGCTCGAAGCCCAGCTCAAGCCGCTGGCCGAGAAGTTCGAGAAGGATCGCACCGCTGCCAGCCCGAACCAGCAGGCTCTCGCCCAGCAGGCTGCCAACATCCAGACCCTCCAGTCGAATGGTCAGCAGGAACTTCAGTCGATCCTCGCTCCGGTCGCGATGTCGCGCGCCTATGTGACCGAGCAGATCGAGGAAAAGCTCGACCAGGCGATCAAGAACGCCATGTCGAAGAAGAAGATCAGCCTGCTGATTGGCCCTGACGCCGTGCTGGCGATGAACAACAACGGCTACAACCTCAATCAGGACATCCTGAACGAGCTTAACACGCTGCTGCCTTCTGCGCAGCTCGTCCCGCCTGCGGGCTGGGAACCGCGCCAGATCCGCGAAGCCAAGGCCGCTCAGGCTGCTCAGGCCGGCGGTCAGCCTGCCGCGACTTCGACGCAGCCCACCGGACGCTAAGCGACAGCGGGGGCAGGGCATGAGCGAGGAAACCGCCGCGAGCGAAGCCGCACCGGCCTATGATACGGCGAAGATCCTCGCCGCTCTGCCCCACCGCTACCCGATGCTGCTGGTCGACCGGGTGGTCTCGCTCGACCTCGGCGAGCGCATCCACGCGGTAAAGGCGGTCAGCTTCAACGAGCAGTTCTTCCAGGGCCATTTCCCCGGCGCGCCGATCATGCCCGGCGTCCTGCAGATCGAGGCTCTGGCCCAGGCTGCCGGCATCCTCGCGGTCGAGACGCTGGAACTGGCCGGCACCGGCAAGCTGGTGTTCTTCATGGCGATCGAGAACGCGAAGTTCCGCAAGCCGGTGACGCCCGGCGTGCTGCTCGATCTCGAAGCCAGCTTCGTCCAGAAGCGTTCGCGCGTATGCAAGTTCGAAGGCCGCGCCTCGGTGGAAGGGCAGACGACCTGCGAAGTGCAGTTCACCGCGATGATCGCGGACGGGTGAGAATCTCCCACCACTGGACAAATCCCGGCGCTGCGGCTATGCGCGCCGCTTCCTGACGAAAGGCCGGTCGGAACCGGCCATACAGAGAGTTAGAGACATGAAGGCCGATACCCATCCCGATTACCACATGATCACCGTCCAGATGACCGACGGCAGCACTTTCCAGACGCGCTCCACCTGGGGCAGCGAGGGCGATACGCTGGTGCTCGAAGTCGATCCGACGTCGCACCCGGCCTGGACCGGTGGCAACCAGCGCGTGAGTGAAGGCGGCCGCGTCGCCCAGTTCAACAAGCGCTTCGGCGGCCTCACGCTCAAGAAGTAAGCGGCTGGCCTCCGGGCCCTTGCCGAAACGAAAAAGGGCGGCTCCCCCCGGAGCCGCCCTTTTTGCGCTGGTCGTGTCGGACGGACCCTAGAAGGGTTCGTCCATTAGGTCGTGCCATTCCCGGCAGTCAGCGGGAATGGCGCGCAGGAATTCCATCCCTGCCGCCCCGTCACGGACCCAGCGCACGATGGCCTGAAGTCTTGCGCTTTCCTCGATACGGATCGAGACGAACCCGCCGACCCTGAGCCAGGGCTCGCGGGTCTGGATCCGGCAACCGTGCATCGAAACCTCGGCGAGCTGGATCTTTGCGCAGTTGCCATGAGAATTCTCGATATAGGCGTCGAACCACGTCGCAAATCGCGGCTCGCGCCGACGGTTTGCCCCCGACTTGGATTCGTCGATCTCCGGAATGTTCTCAAGCCGCGCCAGCTTGACTGCCATGGAATCGTCCTTGTCTTGGTCGCAAAGGTATCGTTCCTGTTGCATCGCTATAGGTAAAATGCCGGTATCCCTGATTGCTTAGCGAGCACGGTTACCGCATCTTAACCAGGCAAATGATTGCCGGGCTTTTCGTTGCCAAGATCGCTGTGGCACGATTGAAGCGGCGGCGTCATACATAGGGAACCGGGGCGCGACCCCTGAATCCGCGCATCTGCCAAAGGAGAATTTCATCGTGAAACTGTCGACATTGATCGCATCCGGAATTGTGACTGTCCTGGCAGGCGTACCTGTAGTGGCGCTGGCTCAGGCGGCAGAGACGCAGCCGGAAGCCGCTGCCCTGAATGTCGCCATGATCGGCACGGACGGCCAGACGCTCGGCATGGCGAAGCTGGAGCCGACTCCCGCAGGCGTGCTGATTACCGTGACTGCCAAGGGCATCAAGGAAGGCGAGCACGCCATCCATATCCACGAGAAGGGCGTGTGCGATGCGGCGGGCGGTTTTGCCTCGGCTGGCGGGCACTTCGCACCGGGCGGCACGGCGCATGGCTTCATGGATGCGAAGGGTCCGCATGCAGGCGACATGCCCAACCAGTTCGCGGACGCTGGCGGCAATCTGCACGCGCAGATGCTCAACCGCTCGGTGGTGCTGAGCGATATGGGTGACGGCGCGCTGTTCGATGCGGACGGGTCGGCGCTGGTGATTCATGGCGGCGCGGACGACTATGCCAGCCAGCCCTCGGGTGCGGCTGGTCCGCGCGTCGCCTGCGCCGTGATCTCAGCGCCGAAGGAATGAAACGGGCCGCCCTGCTGCTCGCCATGAGCGTGGGTGCGGCGGCCAGTCCGGCACTTGCCCATCCCGCAAGGCAATCAACTGAGTCCGACTGGGACATGATGGCCTTCGAGATGAAGTCTTGGGGCGAGCCCGTCACGTCCTGGCGGATCATGGCGGACGGGCAGGGCAGCTGGACCGAGACGGTTCGCGAAACGCCTGATGCGCCTATGGGCGAATACTCGCTCGCCTGGCATGAAGTGACCGCTGGCAAAGGGGGCTTCGCAAGGTTGTCGGCTATCCTGTCAGGCTTGCCTGATCCCGCCCCGGCATATCGAGGCTGCAAGAGCGCGATCACCGATCAGCCCTACGGGACGCTCAGACTCACCCGCGGGGCGACCACGACCGAGATTTCCTACAACGCAGGCTGCCTCGACGACGACTACGTCGCCTTTCTCGACGTGCTCAAGGCCGCGAACCTGCAAGTCGAGGAGTGGGGCAAGGCCGGCAAGGTACTGCGCACCGAAAAGCCCTGATTTGTTGCGTCAGGTATACGGACGCTCGCGATACCAGCGGGTGATGACGTATTTGGTTCCGGCTCGAACCTTCATGGCGTGATGCTTGGTGGCTGGATTTGGGCGGCCGTCTGGCAGACGGTTGTTCCATGCCAGCAGCTTGCCACGCTCCGGCTGGACGGTCTTGCCGATCTCCTTGAAGCGAGTCGCTCCGCCAGCCGTTACGTCATTGAGATAGACCATGCAGGTCCATGTTCGCTGGCCGGAGACACCGCAGAACTCTTCGTAGTCTGCGCTGCTTGGTTCAAAGCAGTCGCTGTGCAGCTTGAATTCCTGTCCGGCTTCGTAGCGCTGGCCTTGCAGAACTTCGCCATGAGCCGGGTCGATGCCGGTTATCTCATCCAGCTTCGCAACGATTGCGGCCACCACCGGATCGGTGGCGAACAGGTCGCAGGTCTCACTGGTGCGGAACGAGGTGTCTCCGTTGAAATTGGCAAGGGTTGAAGGACGCCGATCCGCATCGATGCGTTCGATCAGCGCGGCACATTCGGCCTCGTCGAGGAAATTGCGCTGGATGAACAGTTCGAGCCGGGGTGAGGGGACGCGCTGCATCCGCGGCCGCGCCATCAGCAGTTCCGGAGATGATTCGCCCGCCGGTTTCATGCCGCTCCCCTAGCGTGAGGGACGGCGAAAGAAAATTGCGCGAGGCACTCTGTCACGAAGTTTTCGCTTTGCATTTCGTGGCTGCTGTGCAAGAGCGCGCAACCGCGTCAATGGCTGCTTGCAGGCGGGCTTGGCCTTGCCTAACAGCGCGCTTTCCAGCACGCGTGGACAGTGTGGCGATCGTAGCTCAGTTGGTTAGAGCGCCGGTTTGTGGTACCGGAGGTCGTGGGTTCGAACCCCATCGGTCGCCCCATCGCTTTCAGACAGTCGCGTGCCTTTTTGGCAGAGGAATTGGCGCGTGACGGCGTTCTGGACCAGTCCCGATTTTGACGAGCATGAGCGTGTGGAACTGGTCCATGACCGGGCCAGCGGGCTGACCGCGATCATCGCGGTTCATTCCAGCCATCTTGGCCCCGGCGCGGGCGGCACCCGGTTCTGGCACTATCCCGACCCGGCCATGGCGATGCGCGATGCGCTGCGCCTGTCGCGCGGGATGAGCTACAAGAACGCCATGGCAGGCTTGCCGATGGGGGGCGGCAAGGCCGTGATCCTGGCCGATGCGGACCGCACGAAGTCGCCTGAAATGATGGCGGCTTTCGGCGATGCGATCGAGGCATTCGGCGGCGCCTACGTCACTGCCGAGGACGTCGGCATGAGCGAAGCCGACATGGCCGCAATCGCCGCGCGCACCAGCTATGTTACTGGTCTTCCATCAGAAAATTCAGAGGACAAGGGCGGCGATCCCGGCCCCTTCACCTCGCGCGGCGTGTATCTGGGGGTGAAGGAAGCCGTGCGCGCGGGCCTTGGCAAGGACAGTGTCGCAGGTGTCCATGTCGCGGTGCAGGGGACCGGCAGTGTCGGTGGCGGCCTTGCGCGGCACCTCGCCGCAGCAGGAGCGCGCCTGACGCTCGCCGATATCGACTCGGCGCGCGCTGCCAGGCTGGCGGACGAACTTGGTGCCGACTCTGTGCCTGCCGATGCGATCATGGACGTCGAATGCGACGTTTTCAGCCCCAATGCTCTCGGCGCGATCCTCGACGACGAGGGCATCGCCCGGCTGCGCGCGCCGGTCGTGGCAGGTGGAGCCAACAACCAGCTCGCCCGCGCCGAACACGGTGACATGCTGATGAAGCGTGGCGTGCTCTACGCGCCGGACTACGTCATCAACGCTGGCGGGATCATCGCTGTAACCTACGAGTATCTTGCGCGCAGCGACGGCAAGGTGCTCGACATCGCGGAAACCGATGCGGCAGTCGACGCCATTCCCGGCAGGCTTGCACGGATCTGGGAGGAGGCGCGCTCGACCGGTGCGGCGCCATCGCGTGTTGCCGATGCCATGGCGCAGAGACTTATCGGGCGGGCCTGACCCGTTACAAAATGCAGCTTTGCTATGGCGTCCCGGATCGTTAGAGGGGCCGCCATGCATGCCTATGCCAACCCTGCGCGTTTTCTGCGGCTTGCGCGCTGGCTGACGCCGGCGTTTCTGCTGGCGGGTCTGGCGCTGACGGGCGGTGCGCTGGCCTGGGGGATGACTTCGGTTTCGCCCGACCGGCTGATGGGCGAGACGGTGCGCATCCTGTTCCTGCATGTGCCGACGGCCTGGCTGGGCATGGCAGGCTGGATGACGATTGCCGTCGCCA
>JAGREN010000079.1 GCA_020446505.1 Novosphingobium sp.
CGGCTGCTCGAAACCGTGCTCGACGATTTCAACGTCAAGGGCGAGATTACCGCAGTCCGTACCGGCCCGGTCGTCACCATGTACGAGCTGGAACCGGCCCCCGGCATCAAGGCCAGCCGCGTCGTCGGCCTCGCCGACGACATCGCCCGCAACATGAGCGCGATCTCCGCGCGAGTCTCGGCTATTCCGGGCCGCACCGTCATGGGCATCGAACTGCCCAATGCCGACAGGCAGATGGTGTCGTTCAAGGAGATGGTCGGTTCGGAAGCCTTCGTCGGGCACAAGGGCATGCTGCCGATCATCCTCGGCAAGGACATAGCGGGCGAGCCGGTAGTCGCCGACCTTGCCGCCATGCCCCACCTGCTCGTCGCGGGCACCACCGGTTCGGGCAAATCGGTCGGCCTCAACTGCATCCTGCTCTCGCTGCTGTTCCGCTTCACGCCGCAGCAGGTGCGCATGATCCTCGTCGATCCCAAGGTGCTCGAACTCAAGAGCTACGACGACATTCCCCACCTGCTCTCGCCGGTCGTCACCGAACCGCCCAAGGCCGTGCGCGCACTCAAGTGGGCGGTCGAGGAGATGGAGCGGCGCTACCGGATGATGAGCGAGATCTCGGTGCGCAACCTCGCCAGCTTCAACGAGAAGGTGCGCGCCGCGCAGGCCAAGGGCAAGCCGCTGGGTCGCCGCGTGCAGATCGGCTTCGACCCCGAAACCGGCGAGGAACGCTACGAGGAAAACCAGCTCGACTTCGAGGTTCTGCCCCAGATCGTGCTTATCGTCGACGAACTGGCCGACCTCATGGTCACGGTCGGCAAGGAGATCGAAGTGCTGATCCAGCGCCTCTCGCAAAAGAGCCGCGCGGCAGGCATCCACCTCATCATGGCGACGCAGCGCCCCTCGGTCGACGTCATCACCGGCGTCATCAAGGCGAACCTGCCGACCCGCATCAGCTTTGCCGTCACCAGCCGCATCGACAGCCGCACGATCCTTGGCGAACAGGGCGCGGAGCAACTGCTGGGCAAGGGCGACATGCTCTACAAACCCAACACCGATCCGGTTCGCCGCGTCCACGGCCCCTTCGTGTCCGACGAGGAAGTGGAAGCCGTGGCTGAGGCATGGCGCGCGCAGGGCGAGCCGGACTATGTCGATTCCGTCACCGAAGAGCCGGAAGACGGCTACTTCGGCTTTGACGACGAACTCACTGCCTCCGACGATCCGGCCGAACGCAAGTACCGGCAGGTCTGCCAGCTCGTGTTCGAGAACCAGAAGGTGTCGGCAAGCTGGATCCAGCGCCAGATGGGCGTGGGCTACAACACCGCGTCCAAATGGGTGGAGCGCATGGAAGCGGACGGCTTCGTCGGGCCTGCCAACCACGTCGGCAAGCGCGACATCTACAGGGACAAAAACGGCAACCCGCTTTGAGGCTGCTGTCTACTTCGCGAAGGAAACGCGCCCCTCGACAGGGAACATTTCCTTCATCGCGCCGAGCGGATGGCCAGCGCCCTTGAATGAGATGTCGAGCGCGTTTTCGCTCATCGCGCGTACTTCGATCGACCCTTCGCTGAACACGATGCGCTTCTTCATCCGGCTGCTGTCGCGATCCTGATTGAAGAAGTTGAGGTCAACCTTGATGTTCGGATTGTTGTCGGCAGGCAAAGTGAACGTCGCCGGAAAGCTGGCAGGAATGGCATCGAGTTTGATGTTGAAATTCACCTGTAGTGGCGAGCCGTCGCTCATCAGAAAATAGCGGCGCTCCCCATCGACATCGCTCACCGCGTCGTCCCGCTGGTCAATGTTGGCGAGCGAGAGTGTCTCGCCTTCCATGGAAACCTCGACATCTGATGAGCCTTCTTTCGAGGCATCATTTGCGGCCGATTCCGTTCCCGGCTGCGCATCCCCTTGTGCCGGAGCATCCGAACCGTTGCAGCCGACAACTAGCATAGCCAGGAAGATAGTCGCCTTTTTCATGGAATGTCCCCCTTGTTGCGCGTCGTCCAGACTAACCAGTTACGCAAAAGGTGCAAATCAGGCAGGCAAACGCACATTTAGGCCAGCGATCCTCACTATTCGCAGCCAAGGGGCGCGTCGCGCGTTGTGAATCTTCGAACGTGGAAGCTCTGTGCGCTTCCTCGACCGGAGAGATTGCAATGCGCGTACTGCACCTGGCCCTACCCCTCGTGGCTCTTCTGGCTGCCTGCCAGATGGATCCGACCGGGAGGTCAAAGGATGAGAACGGGACCGATCAGACCACTTCGAACGCAACGGGCGCGTCCGATGACTATGCGATGATGATGTCGCGCGACCCTGAACCCGGCAGCAAGGCAGATCCGACTCTGGCCGACGACAAGGAGCGGCCCATCATGCAGATGCAGGTTGTGCTCGACAGGCTTGGTTTCACACCGGGCGTCGTCGACGGCAGGGAAGGCCTGTCCACCCGCAATGCCATTTCCGGTTTTCAGGAATCTCGCGATCTTGAAGTGACCGGCAAGCTGGACGAGGCGACCAAGCAGGCCTTGCACGAGTGGAGCAACATACCGGCCACACGGCTTGTCACCATTCCGGCTGACTTTGCCGCCGGCCCTTTCACGAAAACGCCTGACGGTGCCAGGGAGCAAGCTAGGCTCGATCGGCTCGGCTACCAAAGCCTGGAAGAGAAACTGGCAGAGCGGTTCCACACGACGTCCGAAACGCTGCGTGAATTGAACCCGAACCTTTCGTCCGGCGATGCTCCACACAGTGCGGCATCCGCTACGCCCGAGCCGAGCGGTTCGCCATCACCTGAAGCGAGCAGTTCGAACTCGATCTATTACGCCGGCCAGCAAATCAGGGTCCCGAACATCGGCGCGGACAAGATCGAACCGGGCAAGGTCGACGACCAGTCCTGGCTCGCAACGCTGCAGTCGCTGGGTGTCGGATCCACCCAGCCGCAGGCCGCCAAAATCGTCGTGAGCAAGTCGAAGGAGACGCTCAAGGTTTTCGACGAAGCCGGGAAACTCGTCGGAATGTACACCGCGACCATGGGGTCTAGCCACGATCCCTTGCCGCTAGGGGATTGGAAAATAACCGGCGTCGCGCACAATCCGGATTTCGCCTTCGATCCCACGCTGCTGTGGGACGTGCCGGACAGCGCCGAGAAGCAGCGCTTGCCGCCCGGGCCCAATGGGCCTGTGGGCGTGGCATGGATCGACTTGTCCAAGGAGCACTACGGAATCCACGGCACGCCCGAGCCGCAAACCATCGGCAGAGTGCAAAGTCACGGTTGTGTGCGCCTGACGAACTGGGACGTAGCCAGGCTGGCCCAGATGGTTTCCACCAAGACGCAAGTGCTGTTCGAGGCGTGACATGGTTCCGGGTTGGCGCACGATCCTGCGAACCGTCGTCATAACCTTTCTGCTGACTTCGGCACTTTGGCTAGGAGCGGCAGCGTGGTGGTATTCGAGCACTGTGGCCCGGCACAAGACCACGGCGTCTGGCGCGGATAATATTGAGGCTCGGCCAACGGTATCCGGCAAGGCGGACGCGCCGATTCTTCCTGCCGCGGTCCCACAGGTTCCCGGAAGCCTTCTGATCCCGGTCGCGCATGTCTCACCAGACCAACTAACGGACACTTTTACGCAGGCTCGTGCGCAGGGCGCACGGCGGCACGATGCGATCGACATCATGGCGCCGCGCGGCACGCCCGTTGTCGCCGCCGCCCCTGGCAGAGTGGAAAAGCTTTTCTGGTCAGAGGCCGGGGGCAATACGGTCTATGTGCGCTCGCCCGATGGCAGGCGGATCTATTATTACGCGCATCTCGACAGCTATGCTCCCGATCTGACCGAGCAAGCCGAACTCGTGGCCGGAAGTCCCATCGGGACAGTCGGCTCGACCGGGAATGCAAGTCCCGACGCGCCGCATCTGCACTTCGCGATCTCCTCAACGGAACCGTCGCGAAAATGGTGGGAAGAGGCTGTTCCGATCAACCCCTACACGCTTTTGATATCTGCCCCTCGGTCCGCCACGCTGCGAACAACGGCCATTTCATCCCCCGCCAATTAGGCTAGGCTCTCGGCCATGCCGAACCTTGCCGCAATCGACGCCCGCTCCTGATGGAACACCCGGAACAAACCTTCCTGCTCTACGACGGAGTAATCCTCCTGGGCAGCGCGCTGCTGCTCGTTCTGGTGTTCCGCAAGCTCGGATTGGGCGCAACACTGGGCTACCTTGTAGCGGGAGCGATCGTCGGCCCGTCTGTCCTCGGCCTTGTCGGCGATGCCGAAGGCAAGATCGGCATTGCCGAACTCGGCATCGTCATGCTTCTGTTCGTCGTCGGCCTCGAACTCGCGCCGTCCCGCTTGTGGAGACTGCGCAAGGAAATCTTCGGTCTCGGCCTCATGCAGGTCGTGCTGTGCGGGCTGGCCCTGACCGCAGCGATCGGCCTGTTTACGGGGTTCGGCTGGGCGACCGCTTTGGCGATAGGACTGCCGCTGGCGCTGTCTTCCACCGCGCAGGTGCTGCCGATGCTGCAGGCATCGGGGCGGCTGCACACGCCTTTCGGCGAACGCGCCTTTTCGACGCTCCTGTTCCAGGACATCTCGATCATTCCGCTCATCACCATCATCGCCGCGCTCGGTGCAGGGTCTGCGGACCACGGCCCGCCTGGCTGGCAACTCGCGCTCACGGCCCTGGCAGCCGTTGCCGGGCTGATCGCCGTTGGCCGGTTCGGCCTTCGCCCGATGTTTCGCCTGATCGGCAGGCTGGGCGAGCGCGAGATGTTTGTTGTCGCGGCGCTATTCGTCGTGGTGGCAGCTGCGGCGCTGATGGTCGCGCTCGGCCTGTCTCCGGCGCTGGGCGCATTCGTCGCCGGGGTGATGCTTGCCGACAGTCCCTACCGTCACGAACTGGAAGCAGATGTCGAACCGTTCCGTTCGATCCTGCTCGGCCTGTTTTTCGTTTCAGTCGGCATGATGCTGGATCTGTCCGCCATAGCCGAGCGACCTGCCTTCGTCTTCGCGATGGCGGCAGGCGTGATCGTCATCAAAACGGCAGTGATCTTCGGCCTCGGCAGGCTGTTCGGCCTGCCATGGCGCGGTGCGCTGGCGCTTGGCCTGCTGTTGAGCCAGGGCGGCGAATTCGGCTTCGTGCTGTTCGCGCAGGCACAAGGCGCCGGGCTGCTCGATGCGGAGACGTCGAGCCTTGTCGGGGCGGTCGTGACCCTGTCGATGGCGACGACCCCGTTCCTGATGCAGGCGACCGAGCGCCTGCGCCGCGAGCCGGACAGTCGGGAAATCAGGGAAGGTCCGCCCGGAGACACATCCGACGTGCTCGTCGTCGGCTACGGGCGGTTCGGGCAGACCACCGCACAGATGCTGATGGCGTCCGGCCTTGGCGTGACCCTGATCGACAGCGACGCGGCGCGCATCGACATCGCCCGCGAATTCGGCTCGCGCGTCTATTTCGGCGACGGCACGCGGATCGACCTGTTGCGGCAGGCCGGAGCCGAACAGGTGCGCGCGATTGCCTTCTGCATGGATGGCGACGAACCCGATGTGAGCCTCGTTGAGGCAGTTCACCACGCCTTTCCGCAAGCCCGGCTGATGGTGCGCGCCTATGACCGGCGCAGCGTGATGGACCTGTCCGACGCGCCGGTCTGCTCGGTCGTGCGCGAAGTCTACGAGTCTGCCATCGAAATGGCACGCCGCACCATGCAGGTGCTCGATCTCGACGAGTCCGAGATTCTCCATGCCGAGGAAACCTACCGCTCGGTCGACCGCAAGCGGCTCGATGCGCAGAGCGAGGCAGGAGACCTCCGCGCCGCCAAGGAGATCATGATTACCCGGCCGCGCGAGACTTGATTCTCAGGCGACCACGCCCGCCTCGCGCAGCCTTGCCACCTCCGCCGCATCGCAGCCCAGCCCGGCCAGCAACTCGTCGGTATGCTCGCAGAAATCCGGGGCGCGCGGCGGATTGCCAGCCTCGCCATCGAATTGCAGCGCGGGGGCAGGCATGAGAAGCTCGCCCGCCACGCCGTCGACCGGCCGGACATAACCGTTCGCCACGACCTGCGGATCGCTGGGCAGCTCCTCCGGATACTGCACCGGTGCCCAGGCACCGCGCGCCTTGGCGAGCACGTCCTTCCATTGCTCGAAGCTGCGCTGGCGAAACAGTTCGTCGAGGATCGCCATCAGGTCCGCCGCGTTGGCACTGCGTTCCTTGGCACCGAGGAAACGGGGGTCGGAGGCCAGTTCCGGACGGTCGATCCGTTGGCAAAAGTCGAGGAAATCACGGTCGTCGTTGGTCAGGAACAGCAGATAGATGAAACGGTTGTCGCTCGTCTGGTACAGCGAGATCAGGGCCGAAACGAAATTCGATGGCACGCCTTCGGGCATCGGCGGTCTCTCGGCGCGCTTGGGCGCAGGGCGATGGCCGTGAGCCAGCTCGTTCATCATGTAGATGCCGTTGAACCACGCCGCCGTGCCGAGCAGCGAGCTGTCCACCACCAGCGGCTCACCACCGCGCTCGCGGCTCAGGAGTGCAGCGCAGATGCCGCCAGCGAAGACGAGTCCGGACATGCCGTCGCCGTGCCCGACCATCTGTGTTGTCGGCCAGTCACTGCCGACGAGGTCCATCGCAGACTGGTTGAGCGAGCCGCGGCTCCACCAGCTTATCGCATCGTAACCGGGGCGGTCCGCGTCCGGCCCTTTCGGGCCGTGCCCGCTGCCACGCGCGTAGATTATGCGCGGATTGACCTTGCGGATGTCCTCGACGTCGATGCCCAGCTTGCGCCGCGTCGGCGCGAGATAGCTGGTCAGGAACACGTCGGCGTCTGCGACAAGGCGATAGATCAGGTCGCGGCCCTGTTCGGTGGCAAGGTCGATGCCAATCGACTTCTTGCCGCGGCTGTAGTGCTTGAAATGCGGGCCGGCATTGCCCGGTTCGAGACTGCCGCCATGCAATAGCCGCATGGGATCTGGCGCTCGCGGCCCTTCGACCTTGATGACCTCCGCTCCCCAGTGAGCAAGCACGCCGCCAGCCGAAGGCACAAAGGCCCATGCCGTCACGTCGACAACCTTGATCCCCTTCAGAACGTCCATTTCCCGATCCCTTTTTCGCTATATTCTGCCGAATTATCGAGCATATCGACGCCCGCGCAAGAGCGCGTTTGCGCCAGAAGCGCGCAATCACCACATCGGCATCATCAGCGACCAAACCGGAAAGGCAAGAACCATGCGAGTCGGCACAGTTCGCGAAGTCAAGAACCACGAATACCGGGTCGGCCTCGCGCCTGAGAGCGTGCGGGAAATCGCCATGCACGGCCATGAAGTGCTTGTCGAGACCGGCGCGGGCGAAGGTATCGGCGCTTTCGATGCAGACTATCTGGAAGCCGGTGCGCAGATCGTCCCCCACGCCGCAGACGTGTTCTCGCAGTGCGAACTGGTTGTGAAGGTGAAGGAGCCGCAGCCGCAGGAACGCGCCATGCTGCGCGAAGGGCAGGTGCTGTTCACCTACCTGCACCTCGCCCCGGACCCGGAGCAGACTGCCGACCTGGTAAAATCAGGCGTTACCGCGATCGCTTACGAAACGGTCACAGGCAAGAGCGGCGCGCTCCCGCTGCTCAAGCCCATGAGCCAGGTGGCAGGCCGGATGGCGATCCAGGCCGGCGCGACCGCCTTGCAGAAGGCGACGGGCGGACGCGGCGTGCTGCTCGGCGGCGTGCCGGGCGTCCTTCCCGGCAAGGTGCTGGTGATCGGCGGCGGTGTCGTCGGTTACAATGCGGCAAAGATGGCTGTCGGCATGGGTGCCGATGTGACGATCCTCGACCGCGACGCCGAAGTGCTGGAACGGCTCGACAACCACTTCGAAGGCCGGGCCAAGACGCGGTTTTCAAACCGCTCGACGGTCGAGCAGATGATTTGCGATGCCGAACTCGTGATCGGCGCCGTGCTGGTGCCGGGGGCCGCCGCCCCGCAGCTGGTGACGCGGGCCATGCTCGCCACGATGAAACCCGGCTCGGTCCTCGTCGACGTTGCCATCGATCAGGGTGGTTGCTTCGAAACCAGCCACCCGACGACACATGATGACCCCACCTATGTTGTCGACGGCATCGTGCACTATTGCGTTGCCAATATGCCCGGCGCGGTATCGCGCACCAGCACCTATGCGCTCAACAACGTCACCCTGCCGCATGTCATTGCAATTGCCGACAAGGGTTGGAAGCAAGCGCTCAGGGACGATCCGCATCTCGCTGCAGGGCTGAACGTCCATGCCGGGCAAGTGGTTCATGCCGCCGTGGCAGAGGAACTCGGCTATCAGGCAGCTTCACTGGAGGCTATTCTGGGCTGAGGCCCGTATCCTCATCAAGCTTGCGTAATTAAACATAATTTGACCATTCGCCGCTATTCGGTTCGAATGGTTGAGGGACTGCTGAAGCGGGCAGCGATGGTTATCGCCGCGCTCTTTTTCCTTGCCGGCAGTCCTGCCGTGGCAAGCAGCATGTTCGCGCCCGGTTCGGTTTGCCTTGCCTCGGACCCGCAAAAGGCCGGATTTCGGGCCGTCGCCAGCGATAGCGGCAAGTGGTCCTGCAATCGCGACGATTGGGCTGACGCTCCCGAGCACGCCATCCTGCGGTTCGATCTGGCCGGTCGTGACTTGGCCGAGCTGGACACGCTTTCGATGCGCATATCACGCTTCGCTTCGATGGTGATTACCGTCGAAGATCGGGACGGCAAGATCGCGAGCAGGCGTCTTGGGCCAGGCGACGTGCAGCTTGCGACCTGGGACTGGATCATGAATGCGCCGCTCCCCAAGGCGTCCGGGCAACCGGCGGTCTTGTGGGTCGAGGTGGAAAAACCACGCGATACCGACATGCTCACGGACGCACGTCTTGTCTCCGGCGGCCACATGAGCGACGATTTCGTCGGTTTCGAGTTGCTGGTTGCCGCGCTGTGCGGCGTGATGGTCATCCCGTTCTTCTACAACATCGCGTTCTACCGCGTTCTTCGCGAGCGGTTCCTGCTCTGGCATGCGGCGGTCGTCGCCTGCCTGTTCACGCACATCTTTGCCTCGAGCGGCCTCGTCAACCGGGTGGCAGACCTCACGGTCGATCAATTGAGCGCGCTTTCGGTCGTCAGTTGGACCTTGGGCATCGTCGCCGCCGGCAATTTCATCGTCAACCTCGTCGAAGACGGAAAGCTCGATCCCTGGCACCGGCACCTCACCAACGGCCTCTCGGCGATGATCATCGCGGGAGTGCTGTTCTTCCTCTTCGCCGGAGGTCCGCTGCGAACATGGTCGACGCCTGTCTTCGTCTTCATGTTCTTCCCGGTCCTCGCCTCGTTTGCGCTGATGATGGCCACGGCAGTCATGCGCGGGAGCCGTGCGATCCGCTTCCAGATCGTGGCATGGTTGCCGATCATGCTGACCGGCATCATTCGCGCCAGTTCCAATCTCGGCGTCTATGGATCGCCGATGGAAATGATGGTCGCACAACATTTCGCCATCGCCTTCGAGGTGGTCGTGACCTCGCTGGGCGTTGCCGACCGTTTCATGGTCATCAAGCGCCAGCGGGACCGGGCATTGCAGGTAAGCCGCAGCCTCGAACACGAGGTCGAGCGCGATGCTCTTACCGGCCTGATGAACCGGCGCGGCATTGGTGCTCGTTTCGAACATCTATTCGCAGCCGGGTTCGACACCATGGCGGTAGTCGATCTCGACCACTTCAAGCTCATCAACGACAGCCACGGCCATTCGGTCGGCGATCAGGTCCTGTGCAGCGTCGCCCTCGCCCTGGCCGAGGACGAAAACACGCTCGCCATTCGCATGGGCGGCGAGGAATTCCTCTTGCTCCTGCGCGGCAGCAATGCCGTGATGCGTGCCGAACACCGACGCAGGGCAATAACCGCGCGGGTCGCCGCGCAGGTGCCGGGCCTTGGCTCCCCGGTTACGGCAAGCATGGGTCTGGTCAGCCAGCCGCGCAATTCAAGCGCGAACTCGGATTTCGCCACGCTCTATGCGCACTGC
Organism: Novosphingobium sp.; assembly: GCA_020446505.1. Taxonomy (GTDB): domain Bacteria; phylum Pseudomonadota; class Alphaproteobacteria; order Sphingomonadales; family Sphingomonadaceae; genus Novosphingobium. The sequence goes on from JAGREN010000079.1 coordinate 10,000, forward strand.
GACCGGCTGCTTTACGAAGCCAAGCGCGCCGGCCGCAACCGCACCATGAGCGAGCGCATCATGCGCCTTGGCGAAGCGCAGACCTTGCAACCCGACAATCAATCCGCTTCGGCCATCGCCTCCTGACGGGCGGTGCCCGCCTAGTTTCCAGACATCTGCCACAGCACGAAAGCATATTCCTCCGCAGTTTCGCGCAGGCTCTCGAAACGACCAGACTTGCCGCCGTGCCCGGCGCCCATGTTGGTCTTCAGAAGCAGTTCGTTGCCGTCGGTCTTCATCTCGCGCAACCGGGCAACCCATTTGGCAGGCTCCCAATAGGTCACGCGTGGATCGTTCAACCCGGCCGTGACCAGCATCGGCGGATAGGCATGGGCGCGGACATTGTCATAGGGGCTGTACGACCGGATCAGGTCAAAGGCCGCCTTGTCCTCGATGGGGTTGCCCCATTCGGGCCATTCGCCGGGGGTCAGTGGCAGCGATCCGTCGAGCATCGTGTTCAGCACGTCGACGAACGGCACCTGCGCGACCACCGCGCCGAACAGCTCCGGGTCGGAGTTGACGATAGCGCCCATCAGCTCGCCGCCAGCCGATCCGCCCGAGGCGCTGACCTTGCCGGCGCTGGTATAGCCGCGCGCGATCAGTCCCTTGGCGACGTCCACGAAGTCGTTGAAGGTGTTGGTGCGCGCCTGGAGCTTGCCTGCCTTGTACCAGGCCCGGCCCAGATCGTCGCCGCCGCGAATGTGGGCGATGGCATAGGCAAAGCCCCGGTCGACAAGGCTGAGCCGCGTGGTCGAAAAGCCGGGATCGATGGACATGCCATAGGCGCCATAGCCATAGAGATGCAGCGGTCCGCCCGGCTTGCGGTCCTTGCGCATCATCACGCTGACGGGAACCTTGACGCCGTCGCGCACCTCGATCTCCAGCCGCTCTGTGACGTAGAGCGACGCATCGTAGCCTGACGGGATTTCCTGCACCTTGAGCACTTCGAGGCTGCGGCCTGCGACATCGTAGTCGTATGTCGTCGCAGGGCTGACCATCGATTCGTAGGAGAGGCGCAGCTTGTCCGTCGCCCATTCCGCATTGTTGCCCAAGCCTGCCGTATAGCTCGCCTCGGGGAAGACGATGGGTTCGATCCGGGCCGGATCGTCGTAGTAGCGCACCTCGATCTGGTCGAGGCCATGGCGGCGGCCCTCCGTGACATAGAAATCGCGGAACAGATCGACTCCGGTGAGGTAGAACTCGTCCGAACCTTCGATCAGGGTCGTCCACTCCGAAGGCTTGTCGATGGGAGCGGTCGCCAGCCGGAAGTTCTCGTGCGTATCGTTGGCATGGACGAACAGGGTGCCGTCGCGCTCGTCGACGTCGTACTCGACGCCCTTCTGGCGCGCGCGCACCAGCAGCGGTTTTGCCAAAGGCTGATCCGCTGGCACCATGCGCACTTCGCTGGTCTCGTTGTCGCCCGTACCGATGATGAGCCACTTCTCGTTGGAAGAAAGCGATGAGCCGACGCGATAGCCTTCGTCATCCTCATGGTAGAGTTCGACATCGCCGGACACTGGCTTGCCGAGCCAGTGCAGACGCGCATTGTCGGTGCGCCAGTTCTCGTTGGCTAGCGAATAGACCAGCCCGGTGTCGCCCGCGACCCAGACCAGCGAGGAAAGGGTGCCGGGGATGGTGTCAGGAAGCAGCTTGCCTGTCGCGAGATCCTTGACGTGCACGGTGTAGCGTTCCGATCCGTCGGTATCGCTCGAATAGGCGAGCAGCTTGCCGTTCTGGCTGACCGCAATTGCGCCGAGCTGGAAATATTCCTTGCCCTTGGCCAGTTGCGTCTCGTCGAGAATCAGCTGGTCCGCCTTGCCATCGGCTACCGCCCCGACTGGACGCCGCCACCACTTCTTGTATTCCGCGCCTTGCTCGTATTCGATCCAGTAGAGCCAGTCGCCATCCTTGTAGGGTACCGACTTGTCCGCTTCCTTGATGCGCGCGCGCATCTCGGTGAACAGGGCATCGACCATCGGCTTTTGCGCCGCCATGCGCGCTTCGAACCACGCGTTCTCGGCCTTGAGGTGATCGAGCACGTCCTTGTCGTCGACAGTCGGATAGGACTGGTCGCGCAGCCAGGCATAGGGATCGGAAATCGTGACCCCATGCGTGGTGAAGGTATGTTCGCGCTTTTCGGCGATGGGCGGCGCGCTGGGCGTATTAGTGGTCAAATCGGTCCTTTCGGTTGATTTCTCTTTGGCCTGCAGCGGCCCGGCCAAAACGATACCCAGGGCAAGCAAGACGAAGCGTGAAGCGTTTCTGATCGACAAAGCCGTGATCCTGTCAAGACAGAGCCTTGGCTGGCAAGGCCCGGGAGTGATACCTATCTCGACAGCCACATGGGAGCGCAAGGCCGCTCTTGCCAGATGGAACCTGACATATGCTGATGAAAACGCACGAAGCCCGGCTCGATGCCCTGCGCAAGGAACTGGAGCAGCAGGGGCTCGATGGCTTCGTGGTGCCGATCTCCGACGAACACATGAGCGAATATGTCGGCGCCTATGCGCAGCGCCTCGCTTGGCTGACCGGGTTCGGCGGCTCGGCAGGAACCGCCGTGGTGCTGACCGATCCGGCGCGCGATCCGGCGGCGGCGATGTTCGTCGACGGTCGCTACACGCTTCAGGTTCGCGATCAGGTGGATGGCGCGCTCTGGTCCTACGAAAGCGTGCCGGAAACGAGCGTTGCAAAGTGGCTCGGCGAACATGCGCCCGAGGGTGCGCGGATCGGCTACGACCCGTGGCTCCACGGCAAGCGCTTCGTAAAGGCTGCGCAGGACGCTCTGGCCGAAAAGGGCGGCGAACTGGTCGCGGTTACCAGCAACCCCGTCGACGCGGTCTGGTCTGACCGGCCCGAACCATCGCCAGCCGCCGCGCTCGTTCATGATGAAAGCCACGCCGGCCGATCAAGTGCCGAAAAGCGCGAGGAGCTTGGCAAGTGGCTCGATATCGAGAAGCTCGATGCCACAGTCATCTGCGCGCTCGATTCGCTGGCATGGCTGTTCAACATCCGCGGCAGCGACATCGAGCGCACGCCGGTCGTGCTCGCCAACGCCATTGTCCACTCTGGCGGCGAAGCAGACCTGTTCATCGCCGACGAGAAAGTAACCCCGGAACTGCGCGCCCATCTCGGCAATGCGGTGAAAGTCCGCCCGGCAGGCGAGTTCACCGATGCACTGGCCGCACTGGCAGGCAAGCGCGTGTCCGCCGATCCGGAATCCTGCGTCTCTGCGGTCTTCTCGCGACTTGAGGATGCGGGCGCTCAGGTCGTCGAAAAAGCGGATCCCTGCGCTCTGCCCAAGGCGATCAAGAACGAAGCCGAACAGGCGGGCCACCGCGCGGCACAGGCACGGGATGGCGCGGCACTCTCGCGCTTCCTGAACTGGCTGTCGGTCGAGGGGCCGAAAGGGGGCGTCGATGAACTCGCGGCCGCCGATCGCTTGCAGGCCTTTCGCGAGGCGACCGGTTCGCTGCGCGATCTCTCGTTCGATACCATCTCCGGCAGCGGACCGAACGGTGCGATTGTCCACTACCGGGTGAGCGAGGAAACCAATCGTGCGCTCGATCCGGGCAGCGTGTTCCTCGTCGACTCCGGCGGGCAGTATCCGGACGGCACGACCGACGTTACCCGCACGGTCTGGATCGCTGGCACCGAAGGTCCTTCTGTGGAAATGAAAGATCGATTCACCCGCGTGCTCAAGGGTCATATCGCGCTTGCCGAAGCCGTGTTTCCCAAAGGCACCAGGGGCAGCCAGCTCGACGTGCTGGCGCGTCAGCACCTGTGGCAGGGCGGCGTCGACTATGCCCACGGCACCGGACACGGCGTCGGCAGCTTCCTGTCTGTGCATGAAGGCCCGCAGCGCATTGCGAAGTCATCGGGCGCACAGGGCGGCACCGAGCAGGAACTGCTGGCAGGCATGATCCTTTCAAACGAGCCGGGGTACTACAAGACCGGCGGCTACGGCATCCGCATCGAGAACCTGCTGCTGGTCGAGCCGCGCTCCATCGAAGGCGCGGAAGGCGAATGGTTCGGCTTCGAGACGCTTACTCTGGCGCCAATCGAGCGCGCCCTTGTCGACTGGTCGATCATGACCCCGCGCGAGACGGCGTGGTGGAACGCCTATCACGCCCGCGTGCTGGAGGTCATCGGGCCGCAACTCGAGGGCGAGTCCCTGGCATGGCTCGAAGCGCAGTGCGCGCCGGTGTCGGCCGCAAACCCGTGATGACAGCACGTTCGCTTCGGACGTTTCCCGTCCATCTCGGGCTTGGCGCCAGAGCCGAGCCGCAACCGGAATTCACAGGCGAGATGGCCTGGTACGAAGACTACGTGGCGCGCAATGCCAGCGACGGAGCCGAGGCACGCATCGTCGCCTTGCACGATTTCACCGAAAGCTGGACCTCCTGGGAAATGCATCCCGAAGGCGACGAGGTGGTGGCCTGCATGTCAGGTTCGATCACGCTGGTGCAGGAAACGCCGGATGGAGGCGAAAGCCGCACAAGGCTCGGTCCGGGCGAATACGCGATCAATCCGGCAGGCGTCTGGCACACGGCCGACTGCAAGGAAGCCGCGACCGTTCTGTTCATCACGGCGGGGCTTGGAACGCAGCACCGCCCGCGCTGATTTCGCCCGGATTAACGGCGCGCGCCGGGCGCGACAAATGGCGACAATTTCGTTGCCGCACGGCATAACTGCGCGACAATCGCTCCCTATATGGGTCATCAGAAAGCCGCAGGGCCAAGGTTTTCCCCCTCCCCCTCCCCCCTCGTCCTGCGGCTTTCACCCCCTTCGCCTCTTCGAGGCTGACAATGGAGATCGACGAGATGAAAAAGTCCCTTATCATCGGCCTTTCGGCCATTGCGCTCGCTGCCGGCGGCGCCGTCTATGCGCAAAACCATGGCGGTGCCATGATGGGTGATGCCGACGGCAATGGCGTCATCACACGCGCCGAAGCTCAGGCGGGAGCCGCCGCGATGTTCGCCAGGATGGATGCCAACAAGGACGGCGCTCTGACCGAGGCCGATCGCGAAGCGCGGATGGCAGAGCGCAAGGCCGAGATGTTTGCCATGATGGACACCGACAAGAACGGCCAGATCAGCCGCGAGGAATTCATGGCGCACCGGCATGAAGGCATGCGTGGCGACAAGGACGGGATGCGCGGTGACAAGGACGGCATGGGCCACAAGATGGGCATGCGCGGTCGCGGCGGCGGCATGATGATGCAGATGGCCGACACCAACAAGGACGGACGCATCAGCAAGGCCGAATTCACCGCGGCGGCAATGGCGCGTTTCGACGCCACCGATGCCAACAAGGATGGACAGGTGACCTCCGATGAGCGCAAGGCTCACCGCGAGGAAATGCGCGGCAAGTGGCGCGACATGAAGCAGGGCGGCGACGCCAGCTAACCGACCGGGAGGCCTGAATTTCATGAGCGAGGCAGACGCCCCCAGCCTGCTGCTCGTCGATGACGAGGCCACCCTTCGCGAGCCCCTGGCCGAGTATCTCTCGCGCCAGGGGTTTGCCGTGAGCGAAGCCGACAGCGCCGCCCGCGCGCGCACCTTGCTGCGAGATGCGACCCCCGATCTCGTCCTGCTCGATATCATGATGCCGGGCGAGGATGGCCTTTCGCTGTGCCGCCACCTCGTCGAGGCGCGCGACATTCCCGTGATCCTGTTGACGGCCAAGGGCGAGGCGACCGACCGCATCGTCGGTCTCGAAATCGGCGCTGACGACTATGTCGTGAAGCCATTCGAGCCGCGCGAACTGGTCGCGCGCATCCGCAGCGTTCTGCGCCGGGCCGGACGCGCCACGACGACGAACGAGGGCGACGAAGCCTACGAATTCGAGGGCTGGAATCTCGATCCGCTCAAGCGCCGCCTGACCGATCCGGAAGGGGCCGTGGTGCCGATCTCGTCCGCTGAGTTCCGGCTGCTGACCGCCCTGCTCGATCATCCCCGGCAGGTCATGGACCGCGACCGCCTGCTCGACATGGTGCAGGGCCGAGAAGCGCACCTGTTCGACCGCGCTGTCGACAACCAGGTCAGCCGTCTCAGGCGCAAGATCGAGGTGGACAGCCGCAACCCCGAACTGATCCAGACCGTCTGGGGCGGTGGCTACATGCTCGCCGCCGACGTGAGGCGCTTGGCCCGCGAGCCCGACTGATGCGGCTGTGGCCGCGCAGCATGACCGGGCAGCTCATGCTCGCCGTGGCACTCGCCCTGCTGGTCGTGCAGGGCTTGGGCGCATTCTTCGTCTACCGTGCCGAATACGAGCGTCGCGAAGCCGATTTCGTGAATGCCGCGGCGTTCCGCATCGCCTTTGCCGCGCGCGGGGGCACGCGACGCTTCGATCACGACGACGATGAACGCCGGGATCGCCGGAGCGATCGCTTCCGCCGGTTTCATCTCATTCGATCCGATAGCTCCCCGGCTCACGCCGATGAAGATCGCGATACGTTCGCCGAAGCGATGCTCAAACGCATCCTTGCCGATCGTGAGGTCGAAGCGGAACAGGTCGTCATCATCCATCGCTGGACCAGGGACGATCCGCCCGCCCTGGCGCGCGCCGTCCGCCGTGCTGCCTATTTTGGCAAGCCCGTCGACATGCCCGAAGGCTCCGTGATGATCGCTGGCGTCAAACTGGCGGGCAGCCCCGAATGGCTCGTCGCCCGCGTAGAGAGCCCCGGTCACTTCAACGATCTGGCGGGTCCGCTGATCCTCCAGACCCTGCTCATCTACCTCGTGCTCATCACCGTGGTCGCCCTCGTCATGCGGCGGATCACCCGCCCGCTGGCCCGACTGACGAACCGGGTCGAGCAATTTGCCCGCACCCGTGACACGACCGGGAGGATAGAGCCCGAAGGCCCGGACGATGTGCGCCGGCTGATAGACGCGCACAATGCGATGGAAGCGCGCATCGCCTCCATGCTCGATGAAAAGGACGTGATGCTCGGCGCCATCGGTCACGACCTCAAGACGCCTCTCGCCGCCTTGCGCGTCCGCATCGAATCGGTGCCTGACGAAGGTGAGCGCGCCAAGATGGCTGGCACCATCGAGGATATCGTGCGCTCGCTCGACGACATCCTCTCGCTCGCTCGCGTCGGCAGGCCAAGCGATTCTGCCGAACGGACCGAATTGTCCGCCCTCGTCGCCTCGGTCGTCGAGGAATACGAGGACATGGCCAAGCCGGTCGAACTGGGCGCAAGCGAGCGCGTGGTTGCCAGCCTAAGGCCGACCTGGCTGCGGCGAGCCCTGCGCAACCTCATCGATAACGCCCTGCGCTACGGCGGCACTGCGCAGGTCTCGCTGGTTCGCAATGGGGACATGGTGCGCCTGCGGGTCGAGGACGAAGGGCCGGGCATTCCCGAAGCGGACATCGGGCGCATGACCGATCCCTTCACGCGCGGCGATCCATCGCGCAACAAGGGCACGGGTGGAGCCGGTCTGGGCCTGGCGCTGGCCCGCGCCATTGCCGAACAGCACGGCGGCACCCTGGTGCTGGCAAATCGCCCGGAAGGCGGCCTTCGCGCAGAGATTACCCTGCCGGTCTGACCGTCAGCGCATCAATCCGCCGAGCAGGTTGCGCACGAAAGCGGTGGCGCCGGTGCGTAGCGGGTCGGCGCCCGATTTCTTGCCCAGAGCCTTGGCAACCACGACCGAGGCCAGCGATCCCGTCGCTGCCGTGACCGCACTCCTGCCGGCCTTGCCCAGATCGAAGCCCCACAGGCTCGTCGACTTGCGCGATTGCTTGCGCACTTCTTCCTCGCCTTTCGCCTCGACCTCCACGGCGGTCGCCGCGGCGTCCGATGCCTTGGCGGCCAGCACTTCCTCGGCGCTCTCGCGGTTGACAGCCTCGTCGTACTTGCCGGCGTCCGGACTGATCGACTGGATAATCGCCCGCTCCTTTTCCGTCACCGGCCCCAGCCGCGAACGCGGCGGCGCGACGAGGGTGCGCTGGACCACGGTCGGCGCGCCGTCCTCGTCGAGCGTCGAGACCAGCGCCTCGCCGACTTTCAGTTCGGTGATCGCCTGCTCGACGTCGAGATCGGGATTGATGCGGAAGGTTTCCGAAGCTGCCTTGATCGCCTTCTGGTCGCGCGGGGTGAAGGCGCGCAGGGCATGCTGCACCCTGTTGCCAAGCTGCCCGGCGATATCCTCGGGAATGTCGATCGGGTTCTGCGTCACGAAATAGACGCCCACCCCCTTCGAGCGGATCAGGCGCACGACCTGCTCGATCTTGTCATGCAGCGCCTTGGGCGCATCGTCGAACAGCAGGTGCGCCTCGTNNTCGTCGAAGAAGAACACCAGCTTCGGCTTGTCGGGATCGCCCGTTTCGGGAAGCGTCTCGAACAGTTCGGCCAGCAGCCACAGCAGGAACGTCGCATAGAGCTTGGGGCTTTGCATCAGCTTGTCGGCGGCAAGAATGTTGATGTAGCCGCGGCCCTTGTCGTCGCACTTGATGAAATCGTCGATTTCCAGCGCCGGTTCGCCGAAGAACCGGGCCGCGCCCTGGGTGTCGAGCGATAGGACCTGCCGCTGGATCGTGCCGACCGACTGCTTCGACACGTTCCCGTATTTGGCGGTCAACTCGGCCGCGTTCTCGGCGACATGCGCCAGCATGGCCTGCAAGTCGGCAAGGTCGAGCAGGAGCAGGTTCTGTTCGTCGGCATAGCGGAACACAATGTTCAGCACGCCTTCCTGCGTGTCGTTGAGGTCCATCAGCCGCGATAGCAGCAGCGGCCCCATCTCGGAGATCGTAGTGCGGATCGGATGGCCCTGCTCGCCGTAGAGATCCCAGAACACCGCCGGATTATCGCTGTAGCCATAGTCGGTGAGGCCAATTTCCTTGGCCCGCGCTTCCAACTTGTCGGCGTTCTTGAAATCCGCGCTGCCAGCCATCGAGATGCCCGACAGGTCGCCCTTCACGTCGGCAAGGAATACCGGCACGCCATTGGCGGAGAACTGTTCGGCAACGGTCTGAAGCGTCACGGTCTTGCCGGTGCCGGTCGCGCCAGCGATCAGGCCGTGGCGGTTGGCGCGGTCAAGCCGCAGCACCTGCCGCTCGCCGTTAAGTCCCAGCCCGAGATAGATTTCCGACATGCAAAAGACTCCAGCTTGTCCGTACCGGAAACGTGATACGGGCCTCGCCCTGCCAAGGCGAGAGGCAATTTTTGCAAGCCGGCGCGCAGGCGGCTAGGAGGCACGTTCCGCTCCACAGACCAAGAATTGCGATGCCCGAACCGTTCATCCTGCTTGACGATGCGCGCGATCCCGATGGCGACAGGGGCGCGGCCGATGCGCGGCTCTACCGCGATCCGGTGGAACGCGTCGTCGCTCGCAGGCCGGACGAGGTCGAACCGGCGCTGGAACGCCTGAGCGCCTTGTCGCAACAAGGGCTGCATCTTGCCGGATACCTTGCCTACGAGGCTGGCCTGTGCCTTGAGCCGCGCCTTGCCGGTCTGGCTGCGACCCGCACCGGAGCCGACGGTCCGCTGGTCTGGTTTGGCGCATTCGCGGGATATGAGACCATCGCTCCAGCCGATATTCCAGCATGGCTGGAAACGAATGCCGGGGCGTCGCAGGGATCCATCGGTCCGCTGGACCCGCAGGTTTCGCCCGGCGGGTACGAGGCGGCCTTCGCCACCATCCAGGAAGCGATCCATGCTGGCGACATCTATCAGGCGAACCTGACCTTGCCGCTGGCCGGTTCCTGGCATGGAGATGCGCTTGCGCTCTATGCCGCGATCCGGCCGGCCGCAAAGGCGGGCTATGGCGGCGTGATCCATGACGGCACGCACTGGCTTTTGAGTTTCTCGCCCGAACTGTTTTTCGCGATCCGTTCGGGCCGGGCCATGGTCAAGCCGATGAAAGGCACGCGGCCGCGCGGCAGGAACAGGCAGGAGGATGAACTGCTGCGCGCCGATCTCGCCACATCGGAAAAGGACCGCGCCGAGAACCTGATGATCGTCGACCTGATGCGCAACGACCTGTCGCGCGTCGCCGTGCCGGGCAGCGTGCGGGTGGAAAAGCCGTTCGCGGTCGAGAGCTACCCGACCGTCCACCAGATGGTGACAACGGTCCTTGCCGACCTGCCGCCGCAGACTGGCGCGATAGACATGCTGCGCGCACTGTTTCCCTGCGGCTCGATCACCGGCGCGCCCAAGATCCGGGCGATGGAACTGATCGCCGAGGTCGAACCGTCGCCGCGCGGCCCCTACTGCGGCGCCATCGGGCGCATCGATCCGGCGGGCCCGGACGGCGAGGCTGGCGATGCCGCCTTCAACGTGGCGATCCGCACGCTGCGCCTCTCTCCCGACCGCAACGGCGGCCCGGCAGGAGGCGGTACGGCAGTGCTCGGGGTCGGTTCGGCAGTGGTCGCGGATTCGGAATCGATGCCCGAATGGCGGGAATGTCTGGTCAAGGGCGCATTCCTGCGGCAATCGGGCCATGACATGACCGCAAGCCGCTTTGATCTCATTGAAACGATGGCCTTCACGCCCGAAACCGGCGTGGCGCTGCTTGAACTGCATCTTGAACGGATGAAGGCGAGCGCGGCGGAACTGGGCTTCGAGTTCGACCGCCATGCGGTGCGCAATGCCATTCAGGCCCTGTGCTTCGACGCTGAAAAGTCGGCCAGGCTTAGACTGATGGTAGCGCGCAGCGGGGCCTATACGCTCGAACTGGCCGAAATGCCGAAAGCCGAGGAAGAGCCGGTGCTCTGCGCGGCCATGCGCCTGCCGGTCGATGCCGGGGACTGGCGGCTGCGCCACAAGACCAGCGATCGCTGGTTCTACGAAGCCGGGCTCGAGGCCGCGCGTGAGGCGGGCGCTTCTGAGGCTCTGTTCGTGCGCGAGGACGGCTTGGTCACCGAAGGCTGCTACAACTCCCTGTTCGTGGAGCGCGACGGCATACTGCTGACACCGCCAGCCACACTTGGCCTGCTGCCCGGCGTGCTGCGCCGTTCCCTCATCGAGGAAGGGCGCGCTCGCGAAGCCGAACTGACGCTGAACGACCTTGCCGACGGCTTTCTCCTCGGCAATGCGCTACGCGGATTGAGGAAGGCGAAGCTACTGACATGAGCCACACGTCCATTGCGCTGTCGCGCATCGCTCCGTCCCAGACCGTCGCCATGACCGACCGCGCCATCGAACTGCGCGAGCAGGGCCGAGACATCATCTCGCTTTCGGTGGGCGAGCCGGACTTCGCTACGCCGCCGCACGTCATCGAGGCAGCGAAGCGCGCTCTCGATGCAGGCGACACCAAGTACACCGCCGTCGGCGGCACGGCTGCGATGAAGCGCGCTGCCGCGCTGCACTTTTCCCGCGACCTTGGGATCGAGACCAGTCCCGAACGGATCGTGGTGAGCGCAGGCGGCAAACAGGCGATCTTCCATGCGATCCTCGCGACGGTGAGCGAAGGCGAGGAGGTAATCGTGCCAGCGCCGTGGTGGGTGAGCTACCCAGAAATCGTGCGCTTCGCTGGCGGCACCGTGGTCCCGCTGATTACCCACGCGAAGGACAATTTCCGTTTCACGCCCGGCGATCTCGAAGCCCTGATCGGTCCGCGCACGCAATGGCTGCTGCTCAACAGCCCAGGCAATCCGACCGGCGCCGTCTATCCAGCCGAGATGCTGGCGGGGATCGGGGAGGTTCTGCGCCGCAATCCGCGCATCATGGTGATGAGCGACGACATCTATGCGCCGCTCTCCTACACCGGGCAGCCGCACGCCACGCTCTCGGTGGTCTGTCCCGACCTTGCGGACCGAATCCTGACCGTCTCAGGCGCGTCCAAGAGCCATGCCATGACCGGTTTCCGCATCGGCGTCTCGACCGGGCCCGAATGGCTCATCAAGGCGATGACCAAGCTGCAATCCCACTCTTCGGGCAACCCGGCCTCGATCAGCCAGGCCGCCGCCGTAGCTGCCTTCGAAGGGCCACAGGAGTTCCTGTCCGGCTGGCGCGATAGTTTTCGCGCACGCCGTGACCTGACCGTGGCAGGTATCAACGCTATTCCCGGCCTGTCGACACCCGTTCCCGATGGTGCATTCTATTGCATGGTCGATGCGGCTCCCCTGATGGACCGCTTCGGCGACGATTCCGCGCTTGCCATGCACCTGCTCGAACATGGCGTCGCCCTCGTACCCGCCAGTGCATTTGGCGGGCGCGACGGTTTCCGCATCAGCTTTGCCACGGGCGAGGACACCCTGCGCGAGGCTCTCGCACGCATTGCCGCCGCGGTTTCGTGAGCGCCATCGACATCCTGTTCGAGGACGGCGAGGCGCTGGTGATCGACAAGCCCGCGGGCCTGCCGCTCGATCCGCCGCGCAAGGGCGGGCCGAGCCTACAGGACGAACTGCCCTTCCTGCGCCTCGGCTTTGCGCGCGAGCCTCAGCCGGTCCACAGGCTCGATCAGGACACTTCCGGCTGCCTGCTGCTGGCGCGCAATCCCAAAGCGCTGAAACGATTCGGTCAGGCTTTCGAGGAGCGCCTCGTTACCAAGCGCTACCTTGGCGTGGTCGCGGGCCAGATCGCGCAAAACGAAGGCACGATCAACCTCGCGCTCTCGAAGGTCAGCACCGCGAAGGACGGCTGGCGAATGATCCCGGCAAAACAGGGCAAGCCTGCCGTCACCCACTGGCGCAAGCTGGCCGAGCGGGACGGGCTGACGCTGGTCGAGTTTCGCCCTGAAACCGGGCGCACGCACCAGATCCGGGTCCATGCCGCGTCGGGCCTTGGCGCGCCCTTGCTCGGCGATCCGGTCTATGGCGACGGCAAGGGAGCGGCGCGGACCATGCTTCACGCAGCAGGGCTGACCGTGCCGCGCGAAGGCAAGCCTGACATTGCCGCCGCCAGCCCACTCCCAGCAGATTTCGCGGCACTCGGTTTCAGCGATGGCTGACCTTGTCGAGCGCGCTCTGGGCCTTTTCACCGAGAGCTTTATCGCTGCTTCGGGTCCGGGCGGGCAAAACGTCAACAAGGTGGCGACGGCCGTCCAGCTTCGCCTCAATGTCTACGCGCTGCGCCTGCCTCCCGACGTGTTCCGGCGGCTGAAGGACCTGGCAGGCAGCAAGATGACCGCCAGCGGCGAGATCATCATTTCGGCGCGGCGTCACCGCACGCAGGAAATGAACCGTGCCGATGCGCGTGAACGGCTCTCCGAGCTGCTTGAAAAGGCGCTGGTCGAGCCGGAGCAGCGCAAGAAGAGCCGTCTAAACCGCGTCGGCAAGACGCAGCGGCTGAAGACCAAAAAGGCGCGCGGAACGGTAAAGGCCAATCGCGGCAAGGTGCGGCTAGACTAGACTTCCTGCTTGCCGAGGCCGATGCCGCCGTGTTCGCGGATGGCCGGGCCAAAACGTTCTGCCAGTCCTTCGATGGTCCAGCCGCCTTCCTGCTTCATGCGAGCAACCGGGCGAGGCAAGTCGAAGAAGGATACTTCCTCTCCGCGCGCTCCCATGATGTAGCCCGAAATGTCGGCGGCATCGTCGGAGACCAGCCACGCAGCCAGCGGCGCGATCTTGTCCGCGCCCATGCTGGCGGCGACCTGTGCGACATAAGCGTCGTCGGATCCGTTGGCGCGCATCGCTCCTTCGACCAGCCGGGTCATTGCCGTTGGCGCAATGCAGTTCGCCCGCACCTTCGAGCGCGCCATGTCGAGCGCGATTGACTGCATCAGGCCGATGACGCCGTGCTTGGCCGCCGAGTAGTTCGACTGGGCAGGATTGCCGATGATTGCCGATGGCGAGGTAAACAGCACGAAGCTGCCGCTCTCCTGCTCGCGAAAGTACGGCGTTGCCGCCTTGCACATGTTGAACGAGCCATTGAGGTGGACGTCGATCATCTCGTCCCACTGCGCCCTGCTCATCTTGTGCCACCAGCCGTCACGCAGATAGCCGCCGGCATTGATGACGCCGTCGATCCGCCCGAACTGGTCGAGCGCCTGTTCGATCATGGCATTGGCCTGGCTCGCTTCGGCCACGCTGCCGAAATTGGCGACGGCCTTGCCGCCAGCCGCAACGATTTCATCCGCCGTGGCCTGCGCAGGCGCGGCATCCTCGCCGCTGCCGTCGGCAGCAACTCCGGGATCGGCAACAACAACGCTTGCACCCTTTGCCGCGCAATAGATCGCCGTCTCGCGGCCGATACCGCGCCCGCCGCCGGTTACGACGATAACCTTACTGTCCAGCATTCCCCTGCGCTCCCGCTGCAATTTCGTTCTGCGAGGGAGCACTATCGGCAGCGGGCACGTCGCGCAAATCTTCAGGCGATAGGCGGCGCTGTTCCAGCATTTCCGCCGCGTCGTCGAGCGCGCGTGCTTCACCCATGGTCACGGCGCCCGGACCGGGATCGTTCTGCCCCTGCCCGCAGGCGGCCAGCAGCCCGAGACAGGAAACCGCCAGAAGACGGGTAGCGATCATCCCTCGATGATCCCGGTATGGGGATGATGCTTGTCGAGGTGCTTGCGGATGATCCGCAGGTTACGCGTGTTGGACTGGAACAGGAAGTCGAACAGGTCACCCGCGACAGGGACCGCGCCCACGAGCGTATCGAAACCGATATTGCCTGCCATGCGCACAAGGTGCCATTTCGACATGCCGAGATTGCGCGCTTCCCACACGCAGTAAAGCCCCATAACCGCAGCGATGATGTCACCGGCGACCGGCACGAGACCGATAATCGAATCGAGCCCGACCGGCATCTTCGTGCCCGGAACGTGGAAAGACCGCTCAAGCAGCTTTTCCATCATCTCGATCCGTTTCCGGACCGACGCGGGATCGGAACCCAGCGGAAATTCAGGGCGCATCGGTATGGCACGGGCTTGATCGGGCATTACAATGTCCTCTCTACGGGTGACGCCCGATTTGATTGGGCGCGTATTTATTTGGGGCGCATGGCCATCGGCATCAAGGGGTGCCAGCCCCATGCATTGGCGGCGAACCCGGTAGCGTCTCCCCGCACCAGCGACCAGCGGATCGGCGAGCCGAAGGGTATGAAAATGTTCGCTTCGGTCAGCACGTCCCGTGCCTTGCGGATCAGTTCGGCCCGCGCGGCAGGATCGCTCGCTTTTAGGGCGGCGGCAAGAGCGCCGTCTGCTTCGGGCGAGCAGGCGTTCTTGCTCATCGTGCAGTTGAAGCGGTTGTAGTACCAGACGGGCCTTGGATATCGTGCCACGACATCGAGCAAGCGCAGATCGCCGGTCTCGTCCTTCTTGGCGCGGCTGAGTTCGACACCGATCGAAGCGAAATCCTGCTTCAACCGGGTGAACAGCAGGTCCGAACCCGGCCCGGCCGGTAGCCATACGCTAAGAGCCGGAGCGCCATCGCCACCGTTCCGGCCCTGCCGCCATGTCGCTACGCGCGCTTTGGCATTGGCCCGGCGTTGTGCGAGCGAAAGTCCGGCCCAGCGGGCCTGGCCTTGCGAACCGGCCGCATCCGGTCCGCCCTGGGCATCTGCAGGCAAGGACGCGGCGATGTCGGCTCTCGCCGTCCACCCGGCCACGCCGAAAGGTGCAATAAGGGCATCGCGATCGATGGCCAGCGCCAGCGCCTCACGATTGGTCTCATCCGAAAGGAAGCCGCGACTGGACATGACCTGCAGCCCGAAAAGTCCTTCGACCGGATCGAGTTGAATCGTGCCGCGAAGAATTCCTACCGACGAGGTATAGGGGAACGTCGAAATGCGACCGCCCAGCACCAGGTCCGCCTCGCCTTCGTTGAAGCGGTCGACTGCTTCCTTGCCTCCGGCCGCCGAGAGGGAAACGGCTCTTGCGCGATCGTCCCAGTGCGAAATGTCCGGTAGTCCGAGTTCGACGGGCGGAATCGGGGTGAGCATGGCCACCTCTCCCTCGCGTTCGAGCCGCATCGGGCCGCCGCCAGACCCTCCGTGCGTCAGTCCCATTTCCGGCTGCGCCAGAAGCTGGAGCAGATAGGGGGCAGGATGCGAGAGCCGGATTTCCACCACCCGGCCCGCCATCTCGCGCACTTCGTCGACGCTGGCGAGATCGAGGCCAAGCGGCGTGCCGCGCAAGGCCTCGATGGCGGAACGCAACGAGCGGGCCGCAACTTTCGCATTCAGTTCGCTGCCATCGCGCCAGGTTCCGTCACGCAAGCGGAAGATGTAGCTCTGGCCATCGTCGGTAACGATCCAGCGGTCAGCGAGCGCCGGCACGATGCGACCCTGCTCATCGAAAGCCACAAGACCCTCGACTGTCGCCGCGCGCACCAGTTGACCGGCAGCAGAAAGGCGCACGCCGGATTCAAAAGGATCATCCGGCTCGCCTATGACGACGACCTTGACCTGCGAATCGCCGGACGAGCCGCAGGCATTGACAAGGAACGCCGCAATTGCGGCGACCGCAAACCGCCAGAACTGTTTCCGCAGCACCATGAGCGATGCCTAGACGATTCTGCGACTTTCTGGAAAGTGCGAATGGGCGACCGGGAAACCGTAGCCGCGTTCAGATCTTGCGCAGGGCGCCGCCTGAACCCTTCGGAAGGCCAAGCATGCGATGCTTGCGCGTATAGTCTTCGTGATGTGCGTTGGTGGCAACCGGCGCACGAGCCACGATCGGATCGATTTCTTCAACGAAAGCAATGCCAAACCGGTCATCCTGGACCCAGGCAACGGTACCTTCCACCCAGCCGATATTGCGGATGTTGACCTTGACCACATTGCCGCGCGAAACCCTGACGCGCCCTTCGCCCATCATGCCGCCTGCCGAAAGATTGCGAACCTTGATCCGGTGGTCGCCGTCCTCGCCATCAACGCACACGTCTGCCATTAGGAACAGGCTGTCGCGGTTGAGATGCCGATGTTCGTCCATACCAGTCTGGCCGATCCGTTGCGTGCGAGTTCAATAAATGGCGGGATCGGGACACGAAGCACCGTTCTCCGCATCGCGCACACCTAAACCATTCTGGTAAACAAAATCCCAATGCCGCGCGTTAATGCGGCTCAGGGATCAATCGTCGCGCGAAACCTTTTCGCGGCGTTCATGCGCCGCTTGCGCTTCCACTGTCATGGTCGCAATCGGACGGGCAACGAGGCGGCCCAGCCCGATCGGCTCGCCAGTAACCTCGCAGTAGCCGTATTCCCCTTCGTCGATCCGGCGCAGGGCGGAATCGATCTTGGCGATCAGCTTGCGCTGGCGATCGCGCGTGCGCAGCTCGATACCCCAGTCCGTCTCGCTTGAGGCCCGGTCGTTAAGGTCGGGTTCGCGGATCGGACCGTCCTGCAACTGCTGCAGGGTACCGGCGGATGCGTCGAGGATCAGCCGTTTCCAGCCGTTCAGAAGCTTGCGGAAATAATCCCGCTGCGCTTCGTTCATGTAGTCCTCGTCCTCGGACGGGACGTAACTTCCGCCGATTTCTCGTCGCGCCTTTACCAGTACGTCGATTTCGTCAGCCAGCGCCGTTGCCATTCAGAAACTCCGATCAACAGTCCCAGCGTCGCTTTCCCTACTGCTTCGGGCATTCCCGATAACCCACGAGCCGTGTTGCCGCGCCTATAGTTGTGTGCCTGTGCCCGCACAAGCGCCGATAGGTGTTTGACACAGAAAAAGATCGAGCCGGACCGATCGCAAATCGCTCGCCGAGCGAAAAAGCGGAATCGGCGTTAACCATTTGTTGACCATGACAAGCCAGCTTGCACCTCAAGGACGGGCAACAGGGGTTCTGTCCGACAGGGGGTTATTGAGATGATTGAGAATGGTTGGGCCGGGAAAATTTCGGCAAAGAATCTGAATTCCGCAGAACTCGATGAAGCGGGAATGTTCCTCGCAAGCTGCCTTGCTTCGGCGGCCGATGGCAATCAGGACGCCTACTATGAACTGGGCGTCGCTTTTTCGACTGGCAGCCACGGAACCTCGTGCGATCTGATCGAGGCGCACAAGTGGTTCAACCTCGCCGCCGTCGGTGGCCATGAGGAAGCGCAATTCTGCCGCGCCGAGATTTCCGATGAAATGACCGCCCGCGAAATCGCCGAGGCCCAGCGCCGCGCGCGCCAGTGGCTTTCCGAGACTGTCCGCAAGGCGGCCTGACGACTCGCTAGTCGCCCTTGCGAAAGGGCGTGCGTTCGCCAAGCCAGAACTGATCCTGCGCAACGCCCTTGCGTTCGCGCTCCAGGAAATCGGCAATTGCTTCGCGAAAGCCCTGATGGGCGATAAAATGGGCGGAAGTCGTGCGCACCGGTTCATAGCCGCGCGCCAGCTTGTGACCGCCCTGGGCTCCTGCCTCGACTCGGTCGAGACCCAGCGCGATGGCAAGGTCTATCGCCTGATAGTAACACAGCTCGAAATGCAGGAACGGCTTGTCGATCAGAGCGCCCCAGTACCGCCCGAACAGGCTATGCGCGCCGATGAAGTTCAGCGCCCCCGCGACGGCTTCCCCCTCCTGGAATGCCATGACGAGCGCGATCCGGTCTGCCATCCGCTCGCTCAACAAGGCAAAGGCATTGCGCGTCAGATAGGGCGTGCCCCATTTGCGCATCCCGGTGTCCTGATAGAACTGCCAGAACGCGTCCCAGTGCTCCGGCCTGATCTCGTCTCCGGTCAGGACGCGGATATCCAGCCCCTCCTGCGCACGAGCGCGCTCCTTGCGGATGTCCTTTCGCTTTCGCGATGACAGGGCGGCGAGAAAATCATCGAACGTCTCGTAACCGCGCCGCTCCCAGTGAAACTGGATGTCATGGCGGATCAGCCAGCCGGCCCGCTCGAAAATGTCGATCTGCCCGTCTTCGATGAAGGTCGCGTGAGCTGAAGACAGCTCGTTCCCGCGGCAGACCTCCTCCACGCCCTTGAGCAGTGGCACGGCAAGACCCGGATTGCGCGTGAGCACGCGCGGCCCGGTTGCAGGCGTGAACGGCGCGGCAATCTGGATCTTGGGATAGTAATTGCCGCCAGCGCGATGAAATGCGTCCGCCCAGCTATGATCGAAAACGTATTCGCCCTGGCTGTGGTTCTTCAGATAGGCAGGCAATGCGCCCGCCAGCGAACCATCGGCTGCCTCGGCGATGATGGGCAAAGGCCGCCAGCCGCTTCTGCCGCCGACGCTGCCGGAATCTTCCAGCGCGGACAGAAACGCATGGGAGACGAAAGGGTTGGCTCCGTCGGTCAGCGCATCCCATTCGTCAGCCGGAAACGAGGCGACAGAGTCCGCCGTGCGGATCGTGAACTCGGCATCGCTCATAACAGGCCCTCGATCCCTGCGCCTTCGGCAACCGGGGCGTCGGCATTTAGTCGGGCGCGCTCGAGCAGTTCGGGGGAACGCACGGTCCAGGTTGCGACAGGCAGTCCTCTTGCGCGCTGACTCGCGGCAAAGCGGCTCGGCAGGTCGCGAATGTCATAGGCGAGGAAATCGGGCCGCGCGTGCCACAGCGATGCGTGGCGGCGCAGATTGCCGCTGAAGCCCTTTGTCCCTTCCTCGGTGACGACCAGTCCGCGCACGGTCGCCGGCGAATGTCGTGCGAACCAGTGCGAAACGCGTGGGTCGAAGCTCATGACGGCGTGCAGCCCGTGATAGGATTCAAGGCAATCGCGAACGAGCTTGCAGGTCCAATCAACGTCATAGCCACGCTTCGACTTTATCTCGATCATCAGCGGCACCTTGCCAGCCACGAACGACAAGAGATCAGGTAACGTGGCCGGGCTTTCGTCGGTGCCGGGGTAGCGCATCGCTCGCAACTCACTGGCTGTGAACGCTTCCGTTTCGCCAACTACGCCAAGCAGCCGCTTCGTGTCCCAGTCGTGAAACACCATAGGCCAGTCATCGGCGCTGCGCTGGATGTCGCATTCGATGCCGAAGCCGCGCTCGATCGCCCCGCGCGCTGCCGCCAGCGAATTTTCCGGCTCCCTGTCGTCATGCAAACCGCGATGGGCAAAGGTCCATTGCCCGATCCAGTCGGCCTTGCCTGCCCTTGGCGCGGGGGACAGCCAGCTATCAATCAGGGCGAACGGCAACAATCGCATCGATTTCGACTGCCGCGCCGAGCGGCAGGACCGGCACGCCAACGGCGCTCCTCGCGTGACGCCCTGCCTCGCCGAACAGGTCGCCCATCAGTTCGGATGCGCCATTGGCGACCTTGGGCTGATCGGTGAACTGCGCCGTCGAATTGACGAAGGCGCCGAGCTTGACGATCCGCTCGACCCGCGAGAGCGAGCCCAGGGCCGCCTTGAGTTGTGCCAGAAGCATCAGGCCGCATGCCTGTGCGGCCTCGGTTCCAGCTTCGAGCGAGACGTCCTCACCCAGCCGCCCGGTCACCAGCGCGCCGTTGACGAAGGGAAGCTGCCCCGAAACATGCGCCAGCCCTCCGGCAATCACCACCGGAACATAGGCAGCGACCGGCGCAGCCGCCTCTGGCAATTTCAGCCCCATATCCGACAGTTTCGCGTCGATTTCGGCATCGGTCATTGGTTGGTCCTCAAGCGTCGTTATCGCCGTGAAGCCGCTCGAGCAGCCACGGCAGGGCGTGTTCCCAGGTATCGATCCGGGCATGAGCATGACCTGCCTCGTGTGCGCAGGCGATATGCGGCGCAATCCTCGGCTCGCCGCAAAGGTGCAGCCGGTCGACATGCGGCGCAATCTCCGCGACCGAGCCATGATGCTGGGCAAGGTCGTCGATGAATACGGCGCGGCTGGGCGCATATTCGTCAAGGATCGCCTGCAGCGCCGGTCCCTTCGGCCCCTGGTTGGTAAAGACGCGCAGGTTGATGCCGTGATCGGCAAGCTGGCGTGTGCGATTTTCCGCCCGGTGGTCCTGAAGATTGGTCAGGACGACTACATCGGCGTTCTCGGCCAGCTTCGCGATACCGGCCACCGACCCTTCGATAGGGTACTGGCGGTGCATCTCGCTGTCGAAAAATCCGTTGAGCAGCGGCCAGACTTCTTCCGGTTCGACCTTCACGCCGCTGTCCCTGCGGGTCATGGCCTTGTGAAACTCGTTGCCGGCGAGGCTGAAGTCGATGCCGTGCTCCTCGCCCAGCCAGTCGCTGAACGGACCGATCATGTGCAACAGCACCTCGTCGCAATCGGATATGACGAGCGGGCGTTTCATCTATTCAGCCTTTCTTTCACAGCGGCGAGCTCTTGCGGTTCGATCCCGAGCGCGTCGGCGGCGGCGATCAGATCGGGCTCATGCGCGCAGAGGAACTCCACTACCGCACCAAGCACGGCCGCATCGCCAAGTCCGCACCGCAAGCCGTCAGGCGTCATGCCTGTAAGCGCCAGCAGCCTTTCCGCCCGGTCCGGCTCGCCGAGTATCCAGCCGAGCGCGGCCAGCGCAAGGGCTTGCGGATCGCTGGCCGGGGATGGCGCTTGCCTGAGAATTGTCAGCCTTCCTTTCAGCGCATAGAGCGGTGGATACGAGCCTAGATGGTGTGCGGGACGGCGAATGGCAAAGCGAATTCTGGTTGTCGAGGACAACGATCTCAACCGGAAGCTGTTTTGCGACGTCCTGAAGAGTCAGGGCTTCGCCGTCGAGCCTGTTGCGGACGGCAATGAAGTTATCGAAACCGCGCTGCGTTTCGTGCCGAACCTCATCATCATGGACATCCAGCTACCGACGATTTCCGGTCTCGAACTGATTGAAACGGCGAAAGCCGACAAGGTGTTGCGCTCCATCCCGATCCTCGCGGTGACGGCCTATGCCGGCAAGGGAGACGAGGAACGCATCCGCGATGCCGGTGCCGACGGCTACCTTTCCAAGCCGGTATCGATAGGCCCGTTCATGTCGGCAGTGCGCGAGCTGCTGTGATGCCGGCCTTGACAACCATCCGCTCGCGCCTCTTTTGCGCCGCATTGCATTTCTAGGAACTCGCGCCATGGACCGCACAGAAGTCGACACCACTATCCGCACCTTGCTCGAACCCTTCAACAAGAAGGGCGTGGCAATCAGCGACGGCACGAGTTTCACCGACGATCTCGAGTTCGACAGCCTCACCGTGATGGACTTCGTCGCAGCTATCGAGGACGAATTCGACATCATCATCTCGATGAACCAGCAAGCCGAGATCGAGAACTACGGGCAGCTCGTCGACGCGGTGGTGAAGCTGCGCGGATGACCGACCTGTTTTCCAAGTTCGATGACATCATCGAGATGCGCCGCGCGCTGCTGGCGACCGGCGTCGAGGATCCGTTCAACCTTGTGATGGAGCGGGTTCTTTCCCCTACCGTCGCCGTTTGCAACGGGCGGGAGACGATCCTGCTCGGCACCTACAATTACATGGGCATGACCTTCGATCCCGACGTGATCGATGCAGGCAAGGAAGCGCTCGACCTGTTCGGTTCGGGTACCACCGGCAGCCGCGTGCTCAATGGCACTTACATCGGCCACCGCGAGGTCGAGGACGCGCTCAAGGAATTCTACGCCATGGAACATGCCATGGTGTTCTCGACCGGCTATCAGGCGAACCTTGGCATCATCAGCACGATTGCCGGCAAGGGCGACTACATCGTCCTCGACATCGACAGCCACGCCTCGATCTGGGACGGCTGCAAGATGGGCGATGCCGAAGTCGTGCCCTTCCGCCACAACGACATGGAGGCAATGGAGAAGCGCCTGAAGCGCATCCCCGAAGGCGCCGGCAAGCTTGTGATCCTCGAAGGCGTCTATTCGATGCTGGGCGACATCGCCCCGCTGAAGGAAATGATCGGCATCGCCAAGGCGCACGGCGCCATGGTGCTGGTCGACGAAGCGCATTCGATGGGATTCATCGGCCCGAACGGTCGCGGGGTCGCCGAGGACCAGGGCGTGCTCGATCAGGTCGATTTCGTGATCGGCACTTTTTCCAAGAGTGTCGGCACCGTTGGCGGCTTCTGCGTTTCGAACCATCCCAAGTTCGAGGTCATGCGGCTGGTCTGTCGCCCCTACGTCTTCACCGCCAGCCTGCCGCCAAGCGTCGTGGCGACTGCGGCTACCTCGATCCGCAAGCTGATGCATGCCGGGAACAAGCGCGCGCACCTGTGGGAAAACTCGCGCACCCTTCACGCCGGGGTAAAGGCTCTGGGTTTCACACTCGGCACCGATGAACCGCAAAGCGCGATCATTTCGGTCATCATGCCCGATCTGGAACGCGGCGCGGCGATGTGGGAAGCCTTGCTGCACGAAGGGCTTTACGTGAACCTTGCGCGCCCGCCGGCAACGCCTGCCAACATGACCTTGCTGCGCTGCTCGCTGTGTGCGGAGCATACCGAAGAGCAGGTCGAACGGATCATCGGTATGTTCGAACGCGCCGGTAAGGCCGCGGGGATCATCTAGGCGGGCATTTCGGTCGCCGAGGCGCACTTCTCGTTGGTCTTGTCGCCCTCTCCGCCGAGCAGGGTGACTGCTGCGAAACCGCCGATCACGAGGGCGATGAACAGCACCGTCACCTTGCCGAGGTGCTTGTCGATCACCGCCTTGATCGGCGCGCCGAACAGGCGGAACAGCACGCCTACGATCATGAAGCTGATCGAGCGCGATACCACGCTACCCAGCAGGAAGGTGCCGAGCGGCATCGCCATGAACCCGGCGGTGATGGTCAGCAATTTGAACGGTATCGGCGTGGCGCCCTTGGCGACGAACAACCAGAATCCGTATTCGCGCAGGTAACACACGGCTGCCGGGAAGCTTTCCGCCAGCCCCAGCGCCTTGAGCAGAGCGGTGCCGAATGCCTCGTAGGCGAAATGGCCGATCGCATAGCCGAGCAGTCCGCCAACGACCGATGCCAAAGTGGCGATAATCGCAAAGCGCACCGCTTTCTTCGGCTCGGCAAGGCACATGAGCCCCAGCAAGGGATGCGGCGGAACGGGAAAGAAGCTCGCTTCCATGAAACAGAACGCGGCGAGCCACCATTGCGCGTGCGGGTGAGCCGCCTTTTCCATGGTCCAGTCATAGAGGCGGCGAAGCATAAAGCGGTTCTCTCTGCGCAGGTCGGGCGCTCTTAGGGGGACTACGGCATGTCGACAAGGCTGTTGGGCAGGCTGCCCACAAGGCCGCAAAGCGACAATTTAACCTATATGGTTATTCATGATTGACATCGTCACGCTCTTTAGGTACATAACAGGAACATCGCGATATACCGATTCGCAGCGGACCGGCCCTCGCTTCCCGATTTCCCGAAATACGGACCTGGTAATTCATGGCGGACACCGAAACGTCCGGCCAGCGCACCTCCTGCGCAGGCCGGAACCGCTTTTCCGAGTGGAGCATGCTGTTCCTCTCGGAGCTGGCGGCGAGCTCGAACGTGCGCGCAGCCGCTCGCAAGGCAGGTATCCACCCCGCGACGGCCTACGACGCCCGACGCGCCAACCCCGAGTTCAACCGGCAATGGCAGGCCGCCTTGTGCGAAGGCTACGACCATCTCGAAATGGAACTGCTTCACCGTCTGCGCACAGGTGAAGTAAAGCCCACGAAAGAGCAGAAGCGCGGCACTCGCCAGTTCGATAACGCCACCGCATTCCGCTTGCTCGCCGCGCATCGCGAAAGCGCGGCGCAGCATCGCGCCATTCTCGAAAACGAGGATGTCGACGCCATCCTCGCCTCGATCGACGCCAAGCTCGATGCAATGCGCGAACGGACGCAGCAAAACGCAAGTTCCGGGGACGCGGATGACCAAGAATAGGCGGCTGCGCTACCTGCTCTCGCTGGCACCCGCAGATCGTTTGCAGGCTCTGTCCAGCCTCAGCGACGCCGAGCGAGAGGAGCTGGCATGGCACTGGCGACTATGGGCAAGAAACGAACAGGTCGCTCCGCCGGGAGACTGGAGCACATGGCTGATCCTGGCGGGCCGCGGCTTCGGCAAGACTCGGGCCGGGTCCGAATGGGTTCGGGAAGTCGCGACATCCGACCCCACTGCGCGGATCGCACTGGTCGGGGCACCGCTGGGCGAAGCGCGGGCGGTGATGGTCGAAGGCGATAGCGGCATCCTTTCGGTCAGCCCGCCGCGTCGTCGTCCGAAATTCGAACCGTCGCTGCGACGCCTGACATGGCCCAACGGTGCTCAAGCGACTCTCTATTCCGCCGGGGAACCCGACAGCCTGCGAGGTCCGCAATCGAGCCATGCGTGGTGCGACGAGATCGCCAAGTGGGACAATGCAGGCGGGCGAGCACAATCCGCCTGGGACAATCTCGTTCTTGGTCTGCGGCTCGGCGATAGTCCGCGCCTGCTGGCCACGACAACGCCGCGCGCGGTTCCCTTGTTGCGCGCAATTCTGGCTTCGGACGGGCTGATTCTGACCAGGGGACGAAGTGAGGACAATGCCGACAACCTGCCGCCTCGTTTCCTGCGTGACGTGCGCCGCACCTATGGCCGGTCGGCTCTGGGCAGGCAGGAGCTAGACGGCGAACTGATCGAAGACATTGCAGGCGCGCTGTGGACCCGCAGCCTGCTCGAACGGTGCCGCGCCCTTGCGGCACCGCCAGAATTCACCCGAACCGTGATCGGCGTCGATCCGCCTGCTTCCGCCAGTGGCGACGCATGCGGGATCGTGGTGACGGCGCTCGGCCTCGACGGCGTCGCTCACGTTGTCGCCGATGCCTCGGTGCGCAAACCAAGCCCCGAACGCTGGGCCCGCGCAGTGGCCAGCGCAGCACAGGCATGGCAGGCCGACCGGATCGTCGCCGAAGCCAATCAGGGCGGCGCCATGGTCGAAAGCGTGCTGCGCGCCGCCGATCTCTCGCTGCCAGTCAAACTGGTCCACGCCAGCAAGGGCAAGGCAGCACGCGCCGAACCTGTTGCGGCGCTCTACGAGGCCGGAAGAGTGCGCCATGCAGGCGTGTTCCCCGAGCTCGAAGACGAGCTGTGCGGCCTCTTGGCTGGCGGCGAATACCAGGGGCCGGGCCGCTCGCCCGACCGCGCCGATGCCCTCGTCTGGGCCATGACCGAACTGATGCTGGGCCGCGCGGGCATACCCCGCGGCTGTTCACGATTGCCGCCCGTTTGCTCGGCTGGAAACCGGACGACTTCTGGACGGCCACGCCTGCCGAACTCGCCAATGCGCTCGCCCCGATCACCGGCGCACCCTCAGATCCGCTCGCCAGGGCCGATCTCGAAAAGATGATGGAACTCGACAATGGATGACGATCTCGAACCGCTGCTGGTCGAAGTGCGCGCCAGTACCCAGGGCTTCGCGCAGGACATCGCCGGGTTGCGCACCACGCTCGATTCAACCCTGCTCGACGGCTTCGACCGCGCCGGCAGCGTGCTGGAGCGCGGGCTTGTCGGTGCGATCCGGCGCGGCAGTCTCGGCTTTGACGATCTCAAACGCATTGCGCTCAGCACGATGAGCGAGATTGCGGCGCAGGCGGCGCGCAACCTGTTCTCCAGCCTGCCTGGCGGCGGCATCGGCGGCTTGCTGAATCTTGGCGGACTGGTCGGATCGGTGCTTGGCCTGCCCGGCCGAGCGACTGGCGGACCGGTCTCTCCGGGCCGCGGCTATCTCGTCGGCGAACGCGGGCCGGAGCTTTTCGTCCCGACATCGTCAGGCCGCGTCGAGAATTTCGAGCGCGGTGCATCGCGCGATGTTCGCGTGTCGATCGGCATCACCGCACCGCGCGGTGCCAACGGGCCGGAATCGCTGCAACGTTTTCAAGCCGACAGGTCGCCAGCGCCGTGCGACGCGCCCTGTCCCAATCCTGATACCTCGAAGGAGCACCACGATGGCATTCTAGCTCGCCAGCAAGCGCGAGGGGCAGGCAAGCGACTGGATCCAGCGTTTCGATCCACGGTTCTGGACGCTTTGACGGAGCGCAGGTTCGCATCGGCATCGTCGACTGGGAAAGCGGCGAGACACTCACGCTCTACCATGGATCGATTGGGGCGGTCCTGGAACAGGACGGAACGTTCAGTGCCGAACTCGTTTCGCGAAAAGCGGAATTGCTCCGCGACCCGGTTCCTCGCACCAGCCCGACCTGCCGGGCGGAATTCTGCGCACCGGGATGCAACCTGCCCCCGCAGTATTTCACCTTCGAGGGCACCTTGGACCTTGTAGACGTCGAGACGAACAGCGTCGTCATTTCAACCAATGCCATTCTCGAGAATCTCGTCGGTGGCAGGCTGCGCTGGCTCGACGGTCCGCAGGCTGGTCTTGCCACGACTATCACCGGGATTCTGGAAGGCGCTTTGACGCTGGATTCGCCCGTAGATCCATCGGCGGGAACAGGAGCGAGCGTTATGGTGCGGGAAGGTTGCGATCATACCCTCACCACCTGTTCCGTGCGGTTCAACAACGCGATCAACTTTCGCGGCGAGCCGCACCTGCCGGGCAACGACCTGCTGACACGCTACCCCGTACCCGGCCAGTGAGCGGCGCCGCGCTGGCCGGTGCGTGCGAAGCACTGGTGGGTTCGCCCTTTCGTCTTCACGGCCGCGATTCCGCGACTGGTCTGGACTGCATCGGCGTGCTTGCCCTGGCCTTGCAGGCCATAGGTCGGCAGGCAGATTTGCCCGATGACTACAGCGCAAGAACGCGCACCATACCCCGACTGAATGATATGGTCAGAAGGCTCGGCTTCACAGATGCACAGGACCAGCCAATCGCCGGTGACGTGGTTCTCGTCCGGGTCGGTCCCCTGCAGCTCCATCTGGCCATTGCAACCGGCAATGACCG
Source organism: Novosphingobium sp. (assembly GCA_020446505.1). Classification (GTDB taxonomy): domain Bacteria; phylum Pseudomonadota; class Alphaproteobacteria; order Sphingomonadales; family Sphingomonadaceae; genus Novosphingobium. Next base: position 37,615 of record JAGREN010000079.1, read on the forward strand.
CTACGTCCATGCTCATGCAGGACTCGGCCGGGTGGTAGTCAGCGCACTGCCAGACAATTGGTCGACAGTCGGTCACTGGCGTCTCGATACCGATTTCCAAGGATAATCCGACATGGCTACATTGCTTTTCAGCGCCCTCGGCACGGCGGTCGGCGGCCCCTTGGGCGGCCTCGTCGGCGCTCTGGTCGGTCAGCAGGTCGACAACGCCATCATAGGACAAGGCAAGGTCAGCGGCCCCCGGCTCAAGGAACTGGAGATTACCACCTCCAGCTACGGCTCGGCCATTGGACGGCATTTTGGCCGGATGCGCGTGCCCGGTCACATCATCTGGTCGACCGACCTTGTCGAATCGAGCGAGACGAGCGGCGGAAAGAACCAACCGGACGTCACCACCTACAGCTACTCGGTATCGTTCGCTGTAGCACTTTCCAGCCGCCCCATCCTCTCGATCGGTCGGATCTGGGCAGACGGACGATTGCTGCGAGGCGAAGCCGGCGACCTGAAAGCCAATGGCACGATGCGAATCCATACCGGCCATGACGATCAGGAAATCGACCCGATAATCGAGCAGATCGAAGGAGCCGATCTTTCCCCCGCGTTCCGCGGCCTTGCCTACGTCGTCTTCGAAGACCTCGACCTTTCGGAATTCTACAATCGCATTCCGGCACTCACCTTCGAAGTCATTGCAGATGAGACGTTCGGACTTTCGGAGATCGTCGAGGAGGTGGTCGACGATGCCGATGCGCAGGTGTCGCTGGACGGACTTTCCGGTTTCTCTTGCGAAGGGCCGCTGGGCGACGCGCTTCTCCAGATCGATCCGATATTCCCGATCGACGCCGATGCCAGCGGTTCGACCATGCTCTTTTCTCCCGAACGCATGCAGTCGGAGCCGATCAGTCTGCCAGAGCCGGCATTGTCGGTCGACGACGGAGATTTCGGTGGTGCTTCCGGCTACGCAAGACGGCGAAGCGCACCGCGCGAAAGGCCGCTCGAAATCCTGCGTTATTATGACGTTGCACGCGACTACCAGCCTGGGTTGCAGCGCGCGTCAGGGCGGCCCGGACCGGGTCAGCCTCGCACGGTAGAGATAGCCGCATCGATGTCGGCCACGACGGCATTTTCGCTGGCCGACAGGATGCGGCAAAAGGCGGACTGGTCCCGCGATCGTCTTTCCTGGCGCACCTGCGAGCTTGATCCAGCCGTAAAACCAGGTTCGCTGGTGTCGGTGCCAGCGTTCCCCGGCCGCTGGAGAGTTCTGGATTGGGAGCTGCGCGACAAGGGCATCGAATTATCACTTGTCCGCGTGGTGCCCGGCGGCACTGAAACGCCGCCACCGGCAGCCGTTGATCCGGGTCGCATTAACCCGCTGCCGGACGTGCCTGCTCCTCCAACGACACTCTCGGCGTTCGAGCTTCCGCCTGACGGGTCCGGAACTGCCAATACGGTTCGCATCTATGCAGCCGCTTCATCCAGCGGTTCGACCTGGTCCGGAGCTGCGCTCTACTCGGACGACGGGAATGGTTCAGTCCAGTCCCTTGGCCCAAGCGGAAAAGCGCGCTGCGTTATCGGCACCGTATCGAATCCGCTCAACTCAGCCAGCCCGGTCCTCGTGGATCGGCAGAACAGTATTACGGTCGAACTGATTGCCGATGACATGACGCTGCTCAACGCCTCGGCGGCGCAATTGGCAGCTGGCGCAAACAAGGCGCTCGTGGGCGCGGAGATTGTTCAATTCGCCAGAGCAGATCCACTGGGCAATCGAATATGGCGTCTTTCCGGACTTCTGAGAGGACGAGGCGGAACGGAAACTGCCGTATTGGGCCATACGTCCGACGAGACCTTCGTCCTGATCGACCAGCGCACGAGATTGCTCGATGCCACGCGCATCGCTGCCGGTCCTGCATCGCTGATACTGGCTGCCGGACTGGGTGATCCTGAGCCGGTGAGTTCCGCAATCGGCCTGCGCGGCATTTCGCTGCGGCCCCTATCTCCGGTCGGAGGCAAGATTGTCGCCTTGGCCGATGGTTCGCTCCAGCTTTGCTGGACCCGCCGCGCAAGGGGAGCCTGGCTTTGGCTCGATGGAGCGGAAACGCCGCTTGTCGAAGAGGCGGAAAGCTATCTCGTCACTTTTGGCGATCCCGCATCGCCTGTCGCGAATTGGACAGTATCCAGCCCCGAGCTTCTGATCGGAGCCGCAGAGGCCGCCGCCCTTCAATCTTCACTGCCGGCCGGTTCCTTCCACGTCCGACAAATCGGCAGTTTCGCCACCTCAGAAGCGTCGCTCCTGACCTGATCCAACGGCTTCGACAAGGAAACCTGATATGCCCGAACCATTCGCATTCGATAGCACGAGCCCTCGTTTCGAACTTCCCTTTCTGTTCGTCGGCCAGGCCCAGAAGGAGGCCTGGGTCAATGAAGCCCATGCCCGGATCGACGTTCTCCTCCACTGTTCCGTCGAGGGTGAACTGACCGAGCCACCGCTCACGCCGGCAGATGGCGAGTCATGGATCGTCGCAACCCCTGCGACAGGCCTTTGGGCGGGAAAGGACGGAATGATCGCCGCCAGGCAGGCAGACAACTGGCTGTTCGTCTCCCCCAGGGAAGGTATGCGGATCTTCGACAAATCAACGCGCCAGGAACGGCTTTTCACGTCCGCATGGCAAACGCCGAATGTACCGGTGGAACCAACCGGCGGATCGGTAGTTGATAGCGAAGCACGAGCCGTTCTCGCTGAACTGATCTCCGCGCTTCGAGTTTCCGGCGTATTTCCGGAGATTTAAGGTCGGAAGGTCTGCGCAAATGGGGGTCGATTTACAGTACGGCGAAAGTCCTCGCTAATTAGGGTACACCGTGCTGAAAAAGCGACATTCTTGCAACAGTGTGCGGCAAAGTGCGCTTGCACGAGACTGGCAGAGGCGATAGAGGAACAGAGCACTCGGTGGCTAAGTCTCTTTTTAGGGGAAATATAATGCGAAAACTCGTCATAGGAATGGCCTTGGCTTCTTCAGCCTTTGCTACACCTGCGATGGCACGCGACGATGCGTGGTACGTTGAACTCGATTTCGGTGCGATGATCGTTGAGGATTCCGACTTCGATATCGGGGCGTTCGACAATGCCGCCACTCTCGATTCCGAATATGGCGCTGATGGTGGCTTCATCGTCGGCTACGACTTCGGCGGCTTCCGTCTCGAAGCAGAAGCAAGCTATCGCACTGCCGACAACGACACTCTTACTACGCTCGGTGCAACGACGCTGCCGATCGCTGGTACGAGCAATCAGGTCGTCGGCACTTTCGGTGCAGTTGACGGCGATGCCAGCGCGCTTTCGTTCATGCTCAACGGCTTGCTCGATTTCGGCGACGATGACGGCCTTCAGGGCTTCATCGGCGGCGGCGCGGGGATTTCGCGCGTCAAGTACGATGTTGCGCTGGGCTCGGGAGTTCCGCAGTTCCTCGATTCGTCGGACAGCTCGTTTGCATGGCAGGTCGTTGCCGGTGTTCGCGCTCCGCTCACCGACAATATCGATGTCGGCATCAAGTATCGCTTCCACAACGTTCCCGACGTCAAGCTGATCGACGGCTTCGCTCGTGATGTCGATACCCGCTGGCGTTCGCACAGCGCGATGGGCACGCTGACCTACAACTTCGGCGCTCCGCCGCCGCCGCCGCCGCCTCCCCCGCCGCCGCCGCCGCCGCCTCCGCCGCAGACGATGACCTGCCCGGATGGTACGGTTGTTGGTGTGAACGAGGCGTGCCCGATGCCGCCGCCGCCGCCGCCGCCGGCGCCAGAGCGCGGCTAATCACCGACAATTGCTTCGGCAATTTGATGGGGCAGGAACGGAAACGTTCCTGCCCTTTTCATTTGGGGAGAGTTGAAGGCTTCAAAGCGTAGAAGTCGGTGACCTTTGCAAGATCGAAACTGACAACTTGGCAAAGTGGCACACGGGAGCGATCCGGCATGCTCCGACGACGTGCCTAATCGAATATTGGCAAGCGAGACGCTACGCTAACGCTAAGCCAGCAGCGCAGGAGCGACAGCTCGACTTGTCGCAACCACAAGTCACGCCGCACAAAGCCGACTGCCCTGATCTATGGCTTGTGACCGTACCTGTTCTTGGGCCAGATCCGGCCTCAAACAATCCAGGTCAGCGTGCTGCGCTAGCCGCGGCGCCCAATGGCTTGAACCTGCCGCCGGCATCCCAGCCGTAGACATCATCAAGGAAAGCGATCTTTCCGTTGCTTTCCTGCGCGGTGAGGTAAGTGATGTAAACTGGAACACCGACTGGCAACGGCACGAATTGTTCAGCAGCGGCCGAAGGTGCAACTGGCTCTTTCTGGAGCAGCCATCGCCCAAAACGTCGCGCGTCTTCAAGTCTCACGCAACCGTTGCTCAGAGTGCGTTGCGACTTGTTGAAGAGAGCCTTCGACGGCGTGTCATGGAGGAATATCCCCTCGCCATTGGCAAAGGAGAATTTGAGTTTGCCCATGGAATTGTAGGCGCTTGGATTTTGCCGGACGCGAATGGTCTGTCGACCAGCAGCGACTGCGGCCCAGTCAATAGTATCGGGCGAGACTTCGGTCGCATTGCTCGTCCAGTCGGACATGACCTGATAACCGCGTACCGTAAGATAGCTCTTGCCCTGCTTCATTACTGACGGTGCCGTCGTCTTCCGGACAAGGTGATCCGGCACGTTCCAGTAGGGATTGAACGTCGCATAGTAGATCACGCTCGAAATCATCGGCGTCGGCAGGTCGTCGGCCCCGACAATGACCTTCATGGAATCGACCGGTTGGTTGTTCTCATACATTGTCAGCGTCTGCGTCGCGATATTGACGAGAGCGAAGCGATCGGTCTTGGGCAGCGACCGCAAGCGGGAAAGGTTCTTGACTATGCGCGGATCGGGAATTGCCGTCGGATTGGAGGCGGCCTGCTGCCAGGCCGCATCACGCAACTGCGCGTACATGGGATTAACGGAAGAAACTTCGGCAAGATGCTGCACGAGCGACGGGGCGGCTGCGGCGGCTGTCAAGACGCTCTCTGCCGTCGCTGGCGGCGGAACAAGCGAGGGGTATCCGAAGATGACGTCGTTGGATGGCCGCTGTATGGCCTCGACATAGGTCACCCAGGCCGCCGACAAGATCTGTTCCGCTGCTGCGCGTTCTTGCTTGTCCTTCGAACTCGCCATCAGTCTGGCGCGCTCGACCTGATCGGCCAGTGACGGCCCCTGAGCCAGCCCGTCCAGCGGCGCACGGCGCAGCACTTTCGCAAGCTCTGTTACAGCTTCCCCGTTTCCAGCAAACCACTGCGGACCGCCGAAGCGCTTGTAATAAGCCTGAACCGCCGGCCCTTGCGTGAAACCGGCCAGGTAAGTCTGAGCGATGTCGGGCTGTGCTTCGCTCTTCTTGCTGCCGGCCAAGGCAGGGATTGAGGCAGAAAGCAGCACTGCTGCAATCGTGAGCGAAGCGACCTTGGGCAACCGATTACAAGACAATTTGATTAACTCCGGCGGATGACCCGCATTAACAATTCTGACCTGAGTACGCGATTAACACTTTACGCGATTTCGCAGGCTGCCGAAAACCCGAAAATCCCGATCTGCGAGAAAGCCGAAACGGTTCATCGCCCCTCCGACTCGGTTCACCGACCGCGCGAGGCTTCAGGCTGCATATCGTGTCCCGTCGATCAGGCCTGCCTGCTCGAAACCGGCCTTCCTGAGACGACAGCTATCGCATAATCCGCAAGCGATCCCGGACGGATCGGGATCATAGCAGGACCAGCTCATTTCCGTCGGAAGTTCCAGCCGCACCGCTTCACTGGCGATCTCGGATTTCGTGAGATGCTGCAACGGCGCGTGGATTTTGAAAGGTTGGCCTTCGGCACCGGACTTGGTCGCAAGCTCGGCGATTTTTTCGAAGCCAGCGATGAATTCCGGGCGGCAATCCGGATAACCCGAATAGTCGAGCGCGTTCACGCCGATAAATATGTCATGAGCGCCTATGGCTTCCGCCCACGCCAGGGTCAGGGACAGAAACACCAGGTTCCGCGCTGGCACATAGGTCACCGGAATCTCGTCGCTCAGGCCGGATTTGGGAACCTCGATATCGTCGGTCAACGCTGACCCCCCGAACTGACGCAGGTCGAGCGGAAGAACGACGTGCCTTTCAGCACCGAGGAATTCTGCAATAACCTTGGCGCTCTCAATTTCGCGTCGGTGCCGCTGATTGTAATCAATCGTGAGGGCGTTGATGCAATAGCCCGCTTCTCGGGCGAGGCCAGCCACGACCATGGAATCGAGGCCGCCGGATAGCAGCACTACGGCATCGCGACCTTTACCGGACGAATTCGACTGAGGCATCGCCGCGAACTAACCTGCGATTGGATGCGGCGCAAACGCCATCAGCGGTTGCAAGAGCCTGACCAGCGAGCTTCGGCGGCAAATGCGAAGGGCAAGCCATTTTCTATCCCTTGGGAGTCGATCTGGACGAGCCGATTTGTCTCACGACGAATGTTTGTCCTGCCGTAACCGGCTCCCGGACAGGAATACTGTACCGTGACCTCGTTAGGAGTATCATCGACCACGACGCTCCTGCATTTGAGGCCGGAGTGCCGTAGCTGAATCAACTCATGCCCAGTCGAAAGGCAAATTTTCTGGTCGGGCGCCTGAACATTGCGAAGCGCAATTACCCACCCACCCCGTTCAAGCTGATCCAGCATCCCGAGCTGTGTCGATTGTGCATTCACCGCCACAGCGCCAGCGACAAAGCTGGCAAATGCAAGAATTGGCAAGAAAACTGCAAATTTACGCATCTGGTGAACGACCCCGCTCCGCCGTGAGCCGAACTGTCAGTCCAGTCGATGCACCGCGGCTAATCTCAAGCTGAGTTGAGCTTCTCATACAACTTAGCCAATCCCGCCTTAACGAGGGCTTACACGTCTATGTCGAGCACCTTGGAACAGAAGGCACACTCGACAGGAATGGTGCCAGACGGGTCGCGCATATCAGCAAGTTCCTCGGCAGGAAATTGCGTCAGCACCTTGCGATAATGAGCGACCGTGCATCGACAGCCGCGCGCAAGCTCCGCCTGAAGTTCGACTCGAACTTCCTGCTCGTCATGGAACAGTCGCCAAACAATCTGTTCGAGCGACAGGGACGGGTCCACCAGTTCATCGTATCGGATCGATCCAGCGAGTGTCGACACATGCTGCCACTCCGGATTGTCGTCGCGAACATGGAGCCGTTCGCGCCCTTCCTCGCCATCGGGGAAATGCTGGACCAGCAAACCGGAAGCGATTGTCCCCTCGCCTGAAATTCGGGTGGCCACGCGAATGAGCGTGGGTATCTGCTCTGATCGCGCAAAATAGGCCTCGCAAGCCCGCGCGAGGGATTCACCTTCTAAAGGGACGATCCCCTGGTATCGTTCCCCACTCGTCGCGAGATCGAAAGTGATCGCCAGATAGCCGGTGCCGAACAGTGCATCGAGGCTTGGATTTGCGCCGATGCGACCCAGTTTTTCCGGATCGTGCCTGACGTAACCCCGCAATTCACCATTGCGATAGTCGCAGACCAGAAGGTCCACGACCGCTCCCTCGGCCTGGGCCTGAAGAGTTAGCTGGCTCGACGGGTCTTTCATCAGCGTTCCCATCAAGGCGGTCAGCACGAGAGCCTCGCTCAGCAAGAGCGTGATCGGAGCGGGATAATCGTGGGCAGACAGCACCGTGTCGAGAACCGGGCCTAGCCTGACGGTCCTGCCACGCGCGTCGCGATGCGGGATCGAAAACGCAAGAACGCGGTCGAACCCGGTTTCGCCTTCCGGTATTGGCAGTCCAGCACTCACAGCAGACCGAACGTCCATAGCAGGATCGATTTCTGTGCGTGCAGCCGGTTCTCCGCTTCGTCGAAAACCGCAGACTGAGCGCTCTCGAACACTTCCTCGGTAACTTCGTCGCCAATGTGGGCGGGAAGGCAATGCAGGAACATGGCATCGGGCTTCGCGTGAGCCATGAGGGCGCTATCGACCCGATAGGGCTCCATCGCCGCCAGCTTCTCGGATGCATGATCCTGCCCCATCGAGATCCAGGTGTCGGTAACCACCACATCGGCGCCGCGGACAGCTTCGACTGCATCTCGGGTAAGCGTGACAGTCGCGCCCGCCGCGCGTGCTGCGCCGACGAATTCATCGTCCGGATCATAGCCCTGCGGCGTAGCGGCGCGGACGTTGAATTTCATCAGACCTGCAGCTTCCAGTATGGAGTTCAGCACATTGTTGCCGTCTCCTAGCCAGGCGACCTCGAGTCCGGGCAGAGCCTTGCCGTGCTCGACCACGGTCAGCAGGTCCGCTACGATCTGGCACGGGTGAGAGCGGTCGGTAAGGCCATTGATAACCGGCACCGAGGCATGGCGTGCCATCTCTTCTGCCTTCGCATGGTCGTCGGTACGCACCATGATGGCGTCGACCATCCGGCTCAGGACGCGAGCGGTATCGGCGATGGATTCGCCTCGTCCGAGTTGCGTGCTCGATGCCTCCATGATCAGCGAAGTGCCCCCAAGCTGACGCATCGCCATGTCGAAACTGACACGGGTACGGGTCGAGTTCTTCTCGAAAATCATCGCCAGCACGCGTCCGTCCAAGGGCCGGTCCGTGTCTGCCTTGCCTTTTGGCCAGTCCGTGCGAGCAGCCTTGCGATCGATGGCGTCGTTGATCATCGCCGCGATGGCGTCGCCTCCGGCATCGGCAAGATCGAGGAAATGCCGCGTCATTGCGGCACCTCTGCCGGTTGATAGCTGGCCGCAGCGGCAGACAGCTTCTCCATGAATTCGTCGATGTGGCTGTCATCGATGACAAGCGGGGGCACGATGCGCACAATGTTGTCACTGCCCGAAACGGTCAGCGCATGGTGCATTTCACGCAGATGGGCCACGAACTCGCGAGGTTCGGTCCGCAGTTTGAGGCCGATCATCAGACCCATGCCGCGCACTTCCTCGAACAGGTCGGGATAGTTGCCGATGAACTGTTCGAGCTTGCCGCGCAGCCGCTCGCCCTTGGCGCGTACACCTTCAAGGAAGCCGGGATCAGCCACGACATCGAGGACAGCTTCGGCTGCCGCCATGCCGAGCGGATTGCCGCCATAGGTCGATCCGTGTGTGCCCACGGTCATGCCGCGCGCGGCTCTTTCGGTGGCGAGGCAGGCCCCGATCGGGAAGCCACCGCCGAGTCCCTTCGCCGAAGCCAGGACATCGGGCTCCACGCCATAATGCTCATAGGCATAGAAAGTACCGACCCGGCCGACACCGCACTGAACTTCGTCCAGTGCGAGAATGAGGTCATGCTCGTCACACAGCGCCCGCAAACCTTCCATGAACTGCTGCGACGCCATGCGCACACCGCCCTCGCCCTGGATCGGCTCGACGAGGAAGCCCGCGGTTTGCGGGCCGACTGCCGCCCTGGCCTCTTCGAGATTGTCGAACTCGACATAGCGGAAGCCCGGCAACAGAGGGTGAAAACCCGAATGCAGCTTTTCCTGATTCGAGGCGCTGATCGTGCCCATGGTGCGTCCGTGGAACGCATTGCGGAACGTAATCAGTTCGAACCGGTCCGGGTTGCCGCCATGCTGATGATAAGCGCGCGCAGTCTTGATCGCGCACTCCACCGCTTCGGCACCTGAATTGGTGAAGAAGACCGTGTCGGCAAATGTCAGGTCCACGAGGCGCTGAGCCAGGTGCTCGCCCTGCGGGCTGCCATAGAGGTTGGAAACGTGCATCAGCGTCTGCGCCTGTCGCGCAATCGCACCGGTCAGGCCGGGATGGCTATGCCCCAGCGCGTTGACGGCAATACCTGCCGCAAAATCGAGATAGCGTTGTCCGTCTTCACCAATCAGATGGCAATGATCGCCGCGAACCGGCCTGACATCGCACCGGCCGTAAACGGGCATGAGCGGAGTGATTGACATGCTTCTAGTCCTAAAATGAATTGCGTGACCGCAAAACGACAAATGGCGGCATCCAAGCCATTTGCCCGGTGCCGCCATTATCGCGCGTTATGGAAATACGCGCTCCCGATCCCTGATCCGGAGCTACGTTGCGTAGGTAGCTCCTATTGCGGAACGAGATTGACGGCCGAATACTTGCCTCGTCGGTCGACTTCGATATCGAATTCGACGCGGTCGCCTTCGTTGAGGCTGGACAAGCCGGATCGCTCTACCGCACTGATATGGACGAATGCATCCGGCTGGCCGTCATCACGCGTGATGAAGCCGAAACCCTTCATGGTGTTGAAGAACTTGACCGTGCCAGTGGCCTTCTCGCCAGTCAGCTGACGCTGCGGCGGTGCTTCACGCTTCTGGACAGGGATCACGTCGCCAACAACCTGCAGATCGCTGGCCGAGATCTTGCCGCCGCGATCGACGAGCTGGAATTCCAACTCCTGGCCTTCGGCGAGGCCATCGAGACCGGCGCGCTCCACTGCGCTGATGTGCACGAACACGTCCTCACCACCGTCCTCACGCTGGATGAAGCCGAAACCCTTGCCTGCGTTGAAGAACTTGACGACGCCCTTGCCCTGTCCGACGACCTGAGCAGGCATCCCGCCACCGCGAGCGCCGCCGCCGCCGAAGCCGCCACCGCCGCCGCGAGGGCCGCCACGATTGTCGCCGCCGCCAAAGCGATCGCCGCCGCCGAAGCGGTCACCACCGCCACCGCCGCCGAACCGGTCTTCGCCACCAACGTTGCCCTGCTGTCCGCCGAAGAACGGATCGAATTCGTCTTCACCGAACCGATCACGTTTGTCGCGTCCCCTACCGCGACGACCTCTGTCAAAACCCATCTTTGAAAACAAACCTTCGCATCGCCCCACGAATGACCATCAGGCCGCGTGGACGAACCGCGCCTGATTACAGGGCCGACGCAATCCAACGGTTCACGCACCCTGTCTTTCGCGCACTTACACGATTTTCCACAGGATTGCGAACACAATCGCGAGTCGCGATCTTTGCGCGGAATTCACGACAGATGTGCCCGCAGGCAATACCCTCATCCGAACTTGACGCACGGAGCCAATGGCGCGCATTGACGCATCTGCGCAACGCCCACGGAGACCTCGACAATGTTCCGCAAAGTCACCGACACCTTCTACGCAAGCCCGCAGATCACGACCGAGGATATTGCCGAGGCGTCAGGGCTTGGCGTTCGGCTGGTCATCAACAACCGTCCGGAAGGCGAAAGCGACGATCAGACGCCCGGTGCGGTGATCGAGGAAGCAGCTCGTGCTGCCGGAATGGACTATCTTGCGATCCCGGTCACGCATGCCGGTTTCAGCGAGACCCAGGTGAGCGCGATGGCAAAGGCCCTGGCCAAGACGGATGCGCCGATCCTTGCCTATTGCCGGTCTGGCACCCGCTCGACGTTGCTGTGGTCGCTGGCAGAAGCAAGCCGCGGCAAGAACCCGCAAAAGCTGGCGGCGCAGGCGGCCAATGCGGGCTACGACGTCTCGCCGGTCAGGGCGATGATCGACATGCTGGCCGCTGTCGCTCCGGACACCTGATAGCCAGTCAGAGAGCCTGCTCTCCGGTTTCGGCTGTGCGGATTCGCAGCGCTGAAGCGAGATCGAAAACGAAGATCTTGCCATCGCCGATGGATTCTGTGCTGGCGGCCTGCTGGATCGTTTCCACGACTGTCGCGGCCATTTCGTCGCTTGTCGCGATCTCGATCTTGACCTTCGGCAGCATGTTGGTGGTGTATTCGGCGCCGCGATAGATTTCGGTCTGGCCCTTTTGCCGGCCGAAGCCCTTCACCTCTGAAACCGTCATCCCGGCGACACCCGCGGCGCTGAGCGCCTCGCGAACGTGTTCGAGCCGGAACGGCTTTATGATCGAGATGATGTATTTCATGGCTTCCTCCCCGGCATTGCCTGCCACGCCTGTTATCCTGCGCAGCGTCGTAGCAAATGGCGGGCAAGAAGAAAGCGACTCTTAGCAATCCATCGTATTGGCGCGCTCCCAGTCGGTCAGGTGCCGGGCATAGTCGTTCCATTCGCCATGTTTCAGTTTGAGGAACGCGGGCAGAACCCCTTCCATCGCCGACATCAGGGCGGGTGTCCGTTCCAGCGCGCGCAAGGCATCGAGCAGGTTCAGCGGCAGCTTCTTGGCATCCGGCACGGTGTGCCCGTGCGTGTACATGTTGATGTCGAGCTGCGGACCCGGATCGATGCTTTCGGCCATGCCGTTCAGCCCCGCGGTCAGCACGGCGGCAGGCAGCAGGTAGGGATTTGCCGAACCGTCTGCGAGGCGGAATTCGAAGCGATCGCCCTCCGGCACGCGGATCATGTGGGTGCGATTGTTGCCGGTCCAGGTCACCGAACTGGGCGACCAGGTCGCGCCAGACAGGGTCGCCGGAGCATTGATCCGCTTGTAGCTGTTGACGGTCGGGTTGGTGATGGCCGCGATGCCCTCGGCGCTGTCGATGAGGCCACCGATGAACGAGAGGCCGAGAGCAGACAGGCCCGAAGGCGAATCCGCACCGACGAAAACGTTGTCTTGCCCCTTCCAGAGCGAAACATGCATATGGCAGCCGTTGCCCGTGAGGTGAGCGAACGGCTTGGGCATGAACGTCGCGCGCAGGCCATGCTTTTCCGCGATGGACTTTGCCATGAACTTGAAGAATGCGTGGCGATCGGCCGTGATCAAGGCATCGTCGTATTCCCAGTTCATCTCGAACTGGCCGT
>JAGREN010000080.1 GCA_020446505.1 Novosphingobium sp.
TGTCCGGCGGTCAGCGCCAGCGTATCGCCATTGCCCGCGCCCTCCTGCGCGACGCGCCGATCCTGCTGCTCGACGAGGCGACCAGCGCGCTCGATGCCGAAAGCGAGGGCCTTGTGCAGGCTGCTCTCGAAGCCCTGATGGAAGGGCGCACCACTCTCGTGATCGCGCATCGTCTCGCGACCGTGCGCAATGCCGACCGCATTATCGTCATGGACGCAGGCCGGATCGTCGAGGAAGGCACGCACGAGACGCTCTCGAGCGCAGGCGGCCTCTATGCGCGGCTCGCTTCGCTGCAATTCGATGTGTCATCGGCGGCTGCCGCCGGCTGAGGCGAGTGCCCGATTTCCTCCCCGTTCACTTTCGCGCAAGCAGATACGACATTATAGGCATGTGCAATCATCCGCCGACATCAGGTCGCGTCGGCGAAACAGAACGATCCGCAAAGGAGTCCCGATGATCCGTAATTCGCTTCGCCACGCCGTCGCGCTGGCTGCCGTTTCCGCAAGCGCACTTGCGCTCGCTTCCACTCCCGCGCTGGCTGCGGAGGAAGGCAGCGGCGACTGGGGCGCCTTCGGCGTGCAAACCCAATGGATCGATACGACGGTCAAGCCAGGCGACGATTTCGACAGCTACGTCAACGGCGTCTGGACCCGCACCTTCGAAATGCCGGCGGACAAGTCCAGGATCAGCGCCTTCAGCGAACTCGACGATGAATCGCAGGAACGCCTGAAGGGCATTCTCGAAGGGCTGGTCGCTGCCAATCCGGCGCCCGGATCGGACGGAGCGCGGCTGGCGGCCTCCTACAAGGCGTTCATGGACACCGATGCCATAGAGGCAGCGGGCATGACCCCGGCAGCACCCTATCTGCGCAAGATCTGGGAAGCCAGGACGCCGCAGGACATTGCCGACCTGTTCGCCAGCCCCGGCTATTCCTCGCCGCTCGACTTCGACGTTTTCGCCGACATGAAGAACAGCGACGTCTACGCCCTCTATGTGTCCAGCGGCGGGCTCGGCCTGCCGGACCGGGACTATTACCTCAAGGACACCGAGACCTATCGCGCGGCGCGCGAAAAGTATCGCGAGTACCTGACGTTCCTGTTGAGCAAGGCCGGGTATGAGGATGCCAAGGGAGCCGCAGACGCGGTGTTCGGCCTCGAAACCAAGATGGCGCGGCTTCACTGGAACCGCGCCAGCTATCGCCAGCGCGAGCTGACCTACAACAAGGTGCCGCTGAGCGAAACGGCGAGCTACGGCAAGTCGGCGCTGCTGCCGCACATGCTGGAGCGCCTTGGAGCGAAGCCCGAAAGTGTGATCGTCTACGATCTCCCGCCCACGGCCGAGGAGCTCAAGGCAGTCGGCATCAGCCCCGCCGATGCGCAGGGCCAGTTCGGCGACGGCACGCCCGGCATGGTCGCCCTGATCGAATCCGTTCCGGTCGCGACCTGGCAGGCATGGCTCGTCACGCATTTCCTGTCCGACAATGCTGCGGTGCTGCCCAAGGATATCGACGATGCAACCTTCGCCTTCTACGGCAAGGCGCTGCGCGGGCAGGAAGCACAGCGCCCTCGCTGGAAGCGCGGCATCGACGCGGTCGAGGGCGAGATCGGCGAAATTCTCGGCAAGGTCTACGCCGAGAAGTACTACCCGCCCGCGGAGCGCGCCGCGATGGAGCAGCTTGTCACCAATCTGCGCAAGGCGATGAACGAAAACCTCAAGGATCTTTCTTGGATGGGGCCGCAGACCCGCAAGGAAGCTGTCGCCAAGCTCGACGCCTTCTCGCCGAGGATCGGCGCACCCGACACCTACAAGACCTATGACGGACTGGTTCTCTCGCCCACCGATCCGCTCGGCAATGCGATGGCCTCGAACAAGTGGGGGCTCGATTTCGAGATCAACCGGATCGGCAAACCGGTCGACGACACCGAGTGGGGTATCCTGCCGCAGACGGTCAACGCGACCTACAACTCGACGCTCAACGCGATCACATTCCCCGCTGCCATCCTGCAGCCGCCGTTCTTCAACCTGACCGCGGACCCGGCAGTGAACTATGGCGGAATCGGCGCGGTGATCGGCCACGAGATGGGCCACGGCTTCGACGATCAGGGTTCGAAGTCGGACGGCGATGGCAATCTGCGCGACTGGTGGACGGCCAGGGACAAGGCCAACTTCCAGAAGCTGCAGGCAAAGCTGGGCGCGCAATATGCCACCTTCTGCCCGTTCGACGAGGGCAAGTCCTGCGTCAATCCGGACCTGACCATGGGCGAGAACATCGGTGACCTCGGCGGCCTCAGCCTTGCCTATCGCGCCTATCGCCTGTCGCTGAACGGCAAGGAAGCGCCGGTGATCGACGGCTATACCGGCGACCAGCGGTTCTTCATGGCCTGGGCGCAGGTCTGGCGCTCGAAGGTGCGCGATGCGCTGGCGCGCGAATACCTCGCCACCGATCCGCACTCGCCGCCGCACTACCGGGTGAACGGCATCGTCCGCAATTTCGACGAATGGTACAAGGCATTCAACGTCAAGCCGGGCGACAAGCTCTATCTGCCGCCCGCCCAGCGCGTTCGAATCTGGTAACAAATCCGGGGCGGCAGCACGGCATGGCTTGACTTGCCCGCGCGGCCCGTCATGCCTTGCCGCCCATGGACCTGACCCTCACCGCAATCCTTCTCGGCATCGTCGAGGGACTCACCGAATTCATCCCCGTCTCCTCGACCGGGCACCTGATCCTCGCGTCCGAAGTGTTCGGCTACGATGCCGAGCAGTGGAAGGTGTTCAACGTCGTCATCCAGCTTGGCGCGATCCTCGCCGTGGTGGTGCAGTACTGGCGCACCTTTTGGGCGGTGGGCATGGGGCTGCTGCAATGGCGCAGCGAGAGCATCGCCTTCGTGCGCAACATCCTGCTCGGATTCCTGCCGTCGGCGGTGCTGGGCCTCGCGCTCAAGGACTACATCGACATCATGCTCGGCAGTCCGGTCATCGTCGGCTGGGCGCTGATCGCAGGCGGTATCGCCATTCTCGTGATCGAGCGGTTCGCTAAACAAGGGCCGCTGACCGGCGTTGCCGAACTGCCCGCGCGCCAGGCGCTTGGCGTCGGCGTGCTGCAATGCCTCGCCATGATCCCCGGCGTCAGCCGGTCTGGCGCGACGATCATGGGCGCGCTTGCCATGGGCATCGAGCGGCGCACCGCTGCTGAGTTCAGCTTCTTCCTTGCCGTGCCGACCATGATGGGCGCGACCACGCTCGAGCTGTGGGACAGCCGCGACGCATTGGTGGCGGGAGCCGGGCCGGTCGGCTGGGGCGAGATCGCGATCGGCTTCGTCGTCTCGTTCATTGTCGCGCTGTTCGTGATCCGCGCCTTCGTTGCCTTCGTCAGCAAGTCGGGCTTCGGGCCGTTCGCATGGTATCGCATTGCGGCAGGCGCGCTGGCGCTGCTGCTTCTCTACAACCTGATCTGAGGACGACGGCGATGGGCAGGCTCAAGCGCAAGCAATACGAGGAACTGCTCGAACCCATGCGGATCGAGCTGGTCGGCATGGCGCGCTGGGCCAAGGCGACCGGCGCGCGCATCCTCGTGATTTTCGAAGGGCGCGATACGGCGGGCAAGAGCGGCGTGATCCACGCCATCTCCGATCCGCTCAATCCGCGCCAGAGCCGCACGGTGGCCCTTTCCAAGCCAAGCGAGCGCGAGGCGGGGCAGTGGTATTTCCAGCGCTATGTCGAGCATCTGCCGACGGCTGGCGAGATCGTGCTGTTCGACCGGAGCTGGTACAATCGCGCCGGGGTCGAAAAGGTCATGGGTTTCGCCACGCCCGATCAGGTCGACGCCTTCCTCAAACAGGCGCCGACCTTCGAGGAACAGCTCGTGAGCGACGGCGTGCTGCTCTTCAAGTACTGGCTGACCTGCGACCAGGAGGAACAGGAAGAGCGTTTTGCCGAGCGGCTCGAAGACCCGCTCAAACGCTGGAAGCTGTCGCCCATCGATGGCGAGGCGCGGGCGAAGTATGAAGAATACACCAAGGCGAGGGAGGCGATGCTGAAGGCAACGCACACCAAGAAGGCGCCCTGGACTCTCGTCGATTTCAACGACCAGCGCCTCGGCCGCCTGACCCTGATCCGCGACCTGCTGGACCGCCTGCCCGATACGAATGTCGATCCCGCGCCATTCGAACTGCCGCCACTGGGTCACAAGCCGCTGACCGAGAAGTTCACGGTGATCGAGCCGATCAAGCCCTATCGCATAGTCTAGGCGGCGTGGACGAATTCCAC
>JAGREN010000081.1 GCA_020446505.1 Novosphingobium sp.
CATCGCGCCCACGTCTTACTCTACTATGAGACACACACTTCCCGCCCTCGCCCTTACGACATTGGCCAGCGCCGCGCTATTCGCCGCCGCTTCGGCGCAGGACACCGATCCCGGCCTCGATCTCGAGAGCATCCGCGCGCGCAGCGCGGATGCCTCCGCCGAAGCCGAGGCGCTTGCCGCACAGGCGCTGAAGCGCGCCGAAGCGCTGGCCGAGGATGCACAGGCAGCCGCTAGCCATGGCAGTGAGAACGGCAGGCGCTATGCCCAGAAGGCCGCACGCAACCTGCCCGCGACCAGCGATCCCGACGAGACCTTCGACTTCGATCGGCTCGTTGCCGATACGAGCGAGATGACAGGCGAGGCCTTTGGCGAGCGTCCGCGCCTGATTGCCTTTGCCAGTACGTCGATGCCCAAGACAGCGCTGCACAGCCTGATCGGTGACGTTTCGCGCGCGGGCGGCGTGGTCGTGTTTCGCGGGTTTCCCGGCGGTAGCGCTGCCGGGTTCACGCGCGTGCTGGGCGAGCTGGCCCGGGACGGCGATGCGCTTGCCAATGTCGGCATCGATCCGCGGCTGTTTCGCGCATTCAAGGTCGAGGCGGTGCCTACCTTCGTTGTTGCAACATCTGATTTCGAGCTCTGCGACGGCTTCGATTGCACAAGCCAGGTCCCGCCGCACGACCGCATGGCAGGCAATGTCACCGCGGCCCACGTGCTCGAGACCTTCGCCGGCGGCAACGGCCCGGGCGCGCTGATCGCTACCCAGCATTTGAAGCGCCTGGCAGGAGACAAGCAATGAAGCGCCTCCTCGCTCCCTTGCTTGCGTTCGCTCTCGCGCTGCCTGCATTGGCGCAGTCGAGCACCGAGGAAGCCAAGGCCGATGGCAAGGCGTTTGCGCGCGAGGCAGCCAGGGCCGCGCAGCAGGCGGCAACGACAGATCCCGATGCGAGCCGCATTCCCAATTTTTCCGGAACGCCGTCACAATCAGGCTATTTCGATGATCCCGATCGCATGAGCCGCGAAGCCGCCTCGGCTGCGACCAGCAACGAGGCTTACCGTGCGATACGCGATTCGATGGACCGGCGCGCGCGGTTCGAGTCCGTCGATCTCGATGCCGTGGTCGCCCGCTCGCAGGTAATCAGCCAGGATCCGCTCGCCTATACCAGCGGTATGAGCGTCACCAGCACCGAGGGTCGCTGCGTGCCGCTGCCGCCGGGAACCTCATCGCCCGGAACCTACCGCACCACCTGCAACACCGGCTACGAACTCGAACCCGACCCGAAAAGCTGCACCATCCCGCTCCAGGTCAATGTCGAGACAACCTACGATTATCTCTACTACTGCTCGCCGGTCGATCCGGGCGAGTACCCGGCATGTACCGGACTGCCCGCCGGGACCTGCACCTGGACGGGATCGCATCCCGGCACCTGCCTGCAATGGACCACCAATCCCGATGGCACCCAAACCTGCACCGAACCGGGCGATCCGGTCCATGAATATACCTGCTCGGCCGAAGTGGCCGGATGGACGGCGCAAGCCGCGATCCCCGAGCACACAGTAACCGCCGCGCGCGACGAGAGAGCCTGCGCCGCGCACGATGCGAACGAAATGTGCGTGGGCTTTACCGAAACCTGCACGGACTCTTCACCCATCACCCGGACCATCAACGGCGTTGCGGTCACCCAGCCCTGCTGGGCATGGCGGCGCGACTATACCTGCTATCGCTACAAGCCCGCGAATGACTGCGGACCGCTGGCGGCGCGGCCCGAGTGCCATGTCGTCGCCGAACATTGCATCACCGACGAAGTGCCGTGCCGCACCTTCGAGCGCATCTACGAATGCCCGCTGCCCGAGGAGCAGGAAGCGGTCGACCAGTTCATCTGCGACGGCGATGTCTATTGCATCGACGGAAGCTGCGAGACGATTGAGCGGCAAGCCAATACCGAGTTCAAGGATGCCGTGGTTGCGCTGCATTCGCTGGCACAGGCCAACCGCGAATTCGATCCCGAAACGCTGACCCTGTTCAAGGGCGAGCGCGAGACCTGTCATTCGAAGGTCTTCGGCGTGATCAACTGCTGCAAGGGCAAGGGCTTCCCGCTCATCCCGGGGATCAGTCTGCTCGTGGCACTGGGCTGCGACCGCGAGGAGATCCTGCTTCATGAGCGCGATGCGCAGGGCCTGTGCGCCTATGTCGGCACCTACTGCTCGGACAAGGTGCTCGGCGTCTGCGTCACCAAGAAGAAGGTCTATTGCTGCTTTGAATCGAAATTGACCCGCATCATCCAGGAACAGGGCCGCCTGCAGCTGAACAAGCCCTGGGACAAGCCCAAGCGCGAGCAGTGCCTGGGTTTCAGTGTCGACGAGTTCTCGCGGCTCGACCTTAGCCAGATGGATTTTTCCGAAGTCTACGCCGAGTTCACCGAAGCTGCGCGGCTACCCGACGAGCTCGAAACCGCCATTCAGATCCAGCAGAAAATCGAGAACTTCTATGCCCGCTCTGGCCGATGACACCTGGCGCCGCCTGGCGCTCGGACTGACCCTGCTTGCCCTGATCCTGGCCGCCCTGCCGCAGGTCGCGCGCGCCAGCGACACGCCTTTCGTCGAAACCGGCGATGCGCAGGATGCCTTCTACTGCGAGCAGCGTCGCCTCGGCTACTGGTTCTACTGCAGCAAGCCTGCACCCAAGGAACATGAGGATGCTTCGCAGGCCCTGGCACCCGAACCTTCCGCGGTCGAGCAACTGGACGCGGTGACAGCCGAATTGCGCGAATTGAAAGCGCGCGCGATCATCGATCCGACGCCTGCCAATGTCACCGCCTATATCCGCTTCCAGCGCCGCCAGCTCGACCAGGCCGCGCTGTTCTCCGATGTCTGGCAACGCGCGATCTGGCAGGATCCCGAGCTCGATTACACCTTGCAGCGCCCGGTCTCGAGCCTGGGCAAGCGCCAGTGGCAGGACAATCGCAAGGCCGAGCGCGAAGCGGTGATGCGAAGTCTCTCGCAGCGCTACGGCCTCTTTTATTTCTTCGCGCAGAGCTGCGCGGCCTGCGAGGTGATGAGCCCGGTCGTGCGCTCGGTGACGACGACTTGGGGCATCACAGTACGCGCGATCTCGACCGATGGCGGTCCCTCGCGCCACTTCCCCAACTACACTGTCGAGACGAACCAGCGAAGCCGCATGGGCCTCGAGCCCAAGGTCACGCCCGCGGTCGTGCTGTGGGACGCGGCCAAGGGTCAGGCGATCCCGATTGGTTACGGTGTGATGAGCGCCGACGAACTCCAGG
>JAGREN010000082.1 GCA_020446505.1 Novosphingobium sp.
TGTCGCCCTGGATCGGCCCCGGCCTCACGATCGCGACCTGAATGACGAGATCGTAGAACTCGCGCGGGCGCAGACGCGGCAGCATGTTCATCTGCGCGCGGCTTTCCACCTGGAACACGCCCAGCGAATCGCCCCGGCGCAGCATCGCATAGGTTTCCGGATCCTCGCGCGGCACCGTTGCGAGCGTCAGATTCCGGTCGTGATGCGCGTCAAGCAGGTCGAGGCACTTGCGGATACAGGTCAGCATGCCGAGCGCCAGCACATCGATCTTGAGGATACCGAGCGCGTCGATATCGTCCTTGTCCCACTCGATGAAGCTGCGCTCGGGCATGGCCCCGTTGCCGATCGGCACGGTCTCGACCAATGGCCCTTCGGTGAGGATGAAGCCGCCGACATGCTGCGAAAGATGACGTGGCATGCCAATCATTTGCCCGGTCAGTTTCAGAACCCGCTGCAAGTGCGGATCGTTCACGTTCATGCCGGTCTCGGCGGCATGTTGCTCGCCGATCTCACGCCCGTGACTGCCCCACACGGTGCGCGCAAGAGCGCCGGTCGCATCCTCGGAAAGACCGAGCGCCTTGCCTACCTCGCGGATCGCCATGCGCGGGCGATAGTGGATCACCGTGGCGCACAGCCCGGCCCGCTCGCGGCCATAGCGGCGGTAGATATACTGGATCACTTCCTCGCGCCGCTCGTGCTCGAANNCGTCGATGTCGGGCGGCTCGTTGCGGTCTTCGGAAATGAAGCGATCAAACAGCAGCGCGTGCCTGGCCGGATCGACCGCCGTGATACCAAGACAGTAACAGACCGCCGAATTGGCCGCGCTGCCCCTGCCCTGGCACAGGATCGGCGGATCCTGCCCGCGCGCGAAATCGACGATGTCCTTGATGGTGAGGAAATAACGCGCGAGCGCCAGCTTCCCGATCAGTTCCAGCTCGCGCGTCAGCACCTCGCGCACGCTTTGCGGCAGATCTTCAGGATAGCGCCACTCGGCCCCTTGCCATGTCAGTACTTCCAGCTGCTGCTGGGGTGTGCGTCCCTCGGGATAGCTCTCCTCGGGATATTCGTATTGCAGCTCGTCGAGGCTGAAACGGCAAGCATCGGCCACCTCGCGCGCCGCCGTAATGGCATGAGGCCAGCGGGCGAACAGCACTGCCATCTCCTGCGGTCCCTTCAGGTGCCGTTCCGCGTTGGCTTCCAGCAGGAAACCGGCCTCGGCCACGGTCGTCTTGTGGCGGATCGCGGTCATCACGTCCTGCAAGGGGCGACGCTCGGGTGCGTGGTAGAGAACATCGTTGGTCGCAAGGATCGACAGCCCGTTCGTGCGGGCCAGAGCGTCGAGCGCCTCGATCCGGGCAATGTCATCGCCGTGGTAGAGGTAGCTGGCGGCGATGTGCCTGAGCGCGGCAAGGCAATCAGCAAGACGGGGAATGAGTTCCGGGAACGGAGCAGTGACACATTCGTCACCCTGAACTTGTTTCAGGGTCCATTTCTCGGACTGCAAGGCCTGACCAGATGGCAAGATGGATGCTGAAACGAGTTCAGCATGACAGGTCCGAGGCTGGAACTCTTCCTCGCCGCGCGCGCCTTCTGGAAACGCCACCACATTGTTTCGGGCCGGGATCGTGAAGCATGTTTCCAGATCACGCGGCGGAATCAGGATCAGCTGCACGCCCTCGGTATGGTCCGCGAGCATAGCCAGCGAAATCTCGCAGGCGCCTTTTTCCTGCCACTCGCCGTCGAGCGTCTGCATGCGTCCTGCCGAGATCAGGCGAGAAAGGCGGCCATAAGCCTTGCGGTCCGTGGGATAGGCGAGGAACGCCAGCCCCTCCACCGTCTCGATGCGGCATCCGATCACCGGTCGCAGCTTCAGCGACTTTGCCTCGGTATGCACCCGCACCACGCCCGCCATCGAATTGGCATCGGCAATCCCCAGCGCATCGTAGCCAAGTGCGCGGGCGGTCATCACCAGGTCGACGGCATCGGATGCGCCGCGCAGGAACGAAAAGCAGCTCGCAACGCCCAATTCGACGAAAGCCGCGCGTTCCGGCGGCTCTATCGTATCGGGATCGACCTCGATCCGGCGCTTGTCTGGCGTGAGCGGCGCTTCGGGCACGTCACGCCTCCAGCTCCGCCAGCCGTCTGGCTACGGCAGCCAGATCGGCTTCGAACAGGCGCTCCTGCGCCTCACGCGCCTCTCCTTCGAGCCGCAGCAGGTAAGACGGATGGGCGGTGATCCACAGCTCGCTGCCGTCGTCGAGCCGGTGCGGCGTGCCGCGCGCTTTCGAGATGCTGACCGTCTTGCCCAGCAGCCCGCGTGCCGCGCTTGCGCCCAGCGCCAGCATCATCCGGGGCTTCACCAGTTCGCGCTCGCCTTCCAGCCACCAGCGGCAGGTGTCGATCTCCTTCGCGGCAGGCGACTGGTGCAGCCGCCGCTTGCCGCGCATCACATATTTGAAATGCTTCACCGCATTGGTGACATAGGCTCGCTCGCGCTCGATCCCTGCGCGCTGGAGATGCACGTCGAGCAATTGCCCGGCCGGTCCGACAAAGGGGCGACCTTGCCGGTCCTCCTGATCGCCCGGCTGTTCGCCCACGATCATCAACGATGCATGCTGCGGCCCCTCGCCCATGACTGCCCGGTTATCGAGCGCCCCGATCAGGCAGCGCTGGCAGGCATGAATCGCCCGATCGATCGCCTCCAGCGTCTCGGGCCGTTCCTCTTCCTGCATAGCGCCACGCTCCACCATGCCTGCCTCGCACGCCTGCGCCCCTGCAACCAGTTCCGGGATGAGCGCGGCTTCGGGCATGTTCTTCCAGTATTTCTTCGGCATTTCCTTGAGCATCGCGCCGATCTTCAGCCGTGCGGGATTGAAGATCGAGGCATAGTAGGTGCGCCACAGGTCCTCCGCCGGATCGCCCGAAGGCGCATCGCCGCGCTGTGCCGGCGGCCCTTCAGCAAGGCTCTCTCCGTCCCAATGCAGCGACCCCTGCGGCGTGAGGATCGACCAGTTCATCTGGGCAAAGCGCCGCACGAAAAAGCCGGCATTGGCGCGCAGGATGTGATGCTCCGGCTCGAACCAGGCGACGTAGTGCTCGCCTGCCTCCTCCTCGTCCGAATGCTCGACCCGGCGAAAGCGCACGAAGGCGTGCATCTTGTGGCTGTCACGCCGCACTGCCTTGTCGAGTTCCTCCAGCCGCCGCACGTCCGGATCGGTGCGGTCTTCCAGCAGGCGCGTATTGGTCTGCAGGTGCCACAGCAGGCGATAGAGCAGCGCAAACCGTTGCGGATCGGAATGCAGCGCGGCGTTCTTCGCCAGCCTGAGGAAAGCCCGGCTCGCGCGCACCGGGCGGGCATCGTCTCCGGGGACAGGCAGGCGCCTCTCGCGCCCACCAAACTCGCCTCCCCCGAACAGGTCGCCCGTCGCGCCCGGCTCGATCCAGACCACGCGGTCGGGCGGCACGTCGCACTGGACCAGCGCGCGCGCCCGCTCGCGCCACAGGTCGAAATCGTCGCTGGCGGGCAGTTGCACGCAATAGAAGCTGCGCGGGGCAATGTCCTGCATCGCGGTCATGGCGCGAACAGCTCCAACTGCTCCTGCCTTGGCGCGACGAGGCCCCTGAGGTCCGCCCGGTCAGTCAGCAGCGTGGGCCGCCAGTCAGCAGTGACGATGAAGGGGCGGAGCTTCGCCACCGAAACGGTCAGCTTCGCCACGTCATCGAGCCGGAGCGTGCGGTAACGGCGCGCAGCCAGCATGGCCTTTACCGCCTTGGTGCCCAGCCCCGGCACGCGCAGCAGCATCTCGCGCGGGGCGCGGTTCACGTCGACGGGAAAGTTCTCGCGAAAGCGCAACGCCCAGGCGAGCTTGGGATCGATGTCGAGCGGCAGCATGCCGTCAGCCTCGGCGGCCTGCTGCACCTCGCCCGGCGCGAAGCCATAGAACCGCATCAGCCAGTCGGACTGATAGAGCCGGTGCTCGCGCATCAGCGGCGGGCGCTTCAGCGGCAGCACCGCGCTTGCATCGGGGATCGGGCTGAAGGCCGAATAGTAGACGCGGCGCAGGCGAAACCGGTTATAGAGCGCGCTCGCCTTGCCGATGATGTCGGTATCGCGCGCTGCATCGGCCCCGACGATCATCTGCGTGGACTGCCCCGCAGGCGCGAAGCCGGGCGTGTACCGAAACCGCTTCTTCGCGTCCCTGGCCTCGGCAATCGCCAGCTTCATGCCGCCCATCGCACCTTCAATGGTGCTCGCCTTCTTGTCGGGCGCGAGCCGGGTCAGCCCCGCCTCGGTCGGCAGTTCGACGTTGATCGAGACGCGGTCGGCATAGAGCCCGGCGCGGTGGATGATCTCCGGGTCTGCCTCCGGGATGGTCTTGAGGTGGATGTAGCCGCGAAAGTCATGCTCCTCGCGCAGAATGCGCGCTGCCTCGACCAGTTGCTCCATCGTGTGATCGGAGTTCCTGACGATGCCGGACGAGAGGAACAGCCCCTCGATATAATTGCGCCGGTAGAAGGCGAGCGTGAGGTCGGCCACTTCCTGCGGAGTGAACCTGGCTCGCCGCACGTTCGAGCTCTTGCGGTTCACGCAGTAATGGCAATCGAACACGCAGTGATTGGTGAGCAGCACCTTGAGCAGGGAGATGCAGCGCCCGTCCGGTGCATAGGCGTGGCAGATGCCCATTCCCTCGGTCGAGCCGATGCCGCCCCTGCCCTTTGGCCCGCCCAGCGAGTTCCTCTTCGCCGTGCCGGACGAGGCGCAGGACGCGTCGTACTTGGCTGCGTCAGCGAGGATTTCCAGCTTTTCGATAGTGCTGAGACGACTCATATGTTCTTTATATGTTCTCATTCCGGGATTGCCTAGCCCTCGGTGAATCTCGCCGGAGATTGACTCGCAAGTGACTTTGTGAAACTCTTTCACTATGTCGGGAGCACACGCCTCGGATACCGTCCGCACACTCGGTCGGCCCAACAAGATCACGCTTGCCTGCATTGTCGAGGCGGCGAGCGAGATCGGGCTGGAAAAGGTGACGATGGCGGGCGTGGCCGAACGCCTCGGCGTCTCAGTCGGCGCGCTCTACCGCCACGTCCGCAATCGTAGCGAGCTGCAGGGGCTGGTCGTCCAGGCGGAGTTTCGCGCCCAGTTGCAACCGCGCGACACGGGCCAGCACTGGACCGCTCTGGTGCGTGAATATGCCGAGTTGCTGTTCGGCCTGTTTGCAGGCAACCCCGCCCTGATCGCCGAATATGCAGGCGGCGGCTATCCGCCCGCAAGCGAGCTCGACATGTTCGAAAGCTACCTTGAAGCAATGGACCGCCGGGGCTTTGCCAAGGCTGACGCGCTCGACCTGATCCGCGATGTTCGCGCCATTGCCATCGGCTCTGCCGTAGTCGCCTCGGCCATGGGCTGGGACGGCGAGCAAGGCACGGCCACGGCGGAAATCGACGCCTTGCTGGACGAGCGCGCTGACGAAATACCCATGCTCGCATCGCAGCGCGAACGCTATCGCGCCACGATCACCAACTCCGGACTTCACCCCACGCTCGACCGTCTGCTGGAGGCGGTCGCTCACAAACGCGGCGAACGGCTCGCCACCTGACAACAGACCTGAGGAGAGAGACCCCATGGCACATTACGACACCATCATTCGCGGCGGCATGATCGTCGACGGACAGCGCAATTCCCGCTTCGTCGGCGACGTGGGCATCACCGACGGCGTGATCGCCAAGGTTGGCCGCATCACCCCGGACGCGACCTGCGACAAGGAAATCGACGCCAGCGGCCTGATCGTCGCGCCCGGCTTCATCGACCTGCACACCCATTACGACGCGCAGATATTCTGGGACCCCTATCTCACCACCTCTGGCTGGAACGGCGTCACCTCGGTCGTGATCGGCAACTGCGGCTTCGGTTTTGCTCCCGTGAAAAAGGACCTGCGTGAACGCGCGATGCGTTCGATGACCAAGGTCGAGGCAATTCCGATGGCGACGCTGGAAAGCGCCATGCCGTGGGACTGGGAAACCTATCCCGAAATGCTCGATTCCATCGACCGCGCTCCGCTGGCCGTGAACGTGCTGCCCTATGTCGGCGTCAATCCGCTGCTGGTCTGGGTCATGGGTCTCGACGACGCCAAGGCGGGACGCAAGCCGACCGATGCAGAGCATGTCGAAATGGCGCGCCTGCTGAACGAAGCGATGGATGCAGGCGCCTGCGGCTGGTCGGCCCAGTGCCTCGGCTTCGCGGGAGAGCCGGAGAAAACCTCGGGCGACAATGCCGCGCAGTCGGACTTCGACGGAACGCCCATGCCCAGCGATGTCATGCATCAGGAAACGCGCATGGTGCTGGCCGAAGTGCTTGGCGAACGCGGGGAAGGCTTCATCGAGTTGTCCGGTGGCCGGTTCATGACCAACGAGGAATGGGAAGACCTCGCGCGCGTCAGCGGCGCGCCGATGATCTATCAGGCAGTCGTGCCCTCGGGCGGACCGATGCAGGACTGGCGGCGCGGCCAGATGGCCTGGTTCGAAGAATGCCACAAGCGCGGCCTGCGCATCTACGGCCAGGGCATCACCCAGAACCCGCCGCTGCTCTTCACCTTCGATTACTGGGATCTGTGGGGGCCCGTGTGGAACGAACTGCTCGGCCCCGACGTGCCGAACGACGAGAAGCTCAGGAACTTCGCCGACCCCGCAGTCCGCGAGCGGCTTCGCGGCGAGCCGATGAAGGTCATGTTCATCGACGACATTCAGGACACGCGTGTTCACGAAACGAAAACCGAGCGGTTCAAACCCTACGAAGGCAAGCCGATCGGCGAGATCGCCAAGGCACTCGACATGCATCCGGTCGATCTGGTCTGCGAGATCGTGCTTGCCGACAATCTGGAGACGGTCTTCCAGGCGACCCAGTTCGACACGACGCTCGAAGGCATCAAGGAACTGATCGACAGCCCCTATATCATTCCGGGCCTGTCCGATGGCGGCGCGCACCTCAAGTATCTCGCCGCGGGTAGCTACGGCACCGAATATATCGCCAAATATGTGCGCGAGCATAAGTTCTCGACTCTCGAGGAAGCGCACTGGCGGCTTTCGGCCTTCCCCGCTTTCTGCGCTGGTTTCCAGGATCGTGGCACGATCCGCGAAGGTTCGGTCGCCGACATCATCGTCTACGACTACGACAAGCTGGACTACAATTTCCCAGAGTTCCGCCGCGATCTTCCCGGTGACGAATACCGCCTTGTCTCGGGCGGCAGCGGCTATCGCTATGTGATCGTCAACGGACAGGTGACGATCGAGAACGACGAGGAGACCGGCAGGCACTCTGGCCAGTTGCTGCGAGGCGGCAAGGCCGATATGTCCCGGATGAAGGCTGCGGGAGCAGGCGCACAGGCGCTCGAAGCAGCGGAGTAACAGTCCGGGAGAGAACAGGATGCAGCGCGACGATTTCGATTTCGCGGGCCGTACGGTCGTGGTTACGGGCGGGAATGGAGGGATCGGGCAAGGCATCGTCGATGTTTTTTCCGAGCGCAATGCCAATGTCGTCGTCGCCGACTTCGCCCCGCCGCTGAACCAGCGCACCACACTCGGCGCGGGCGAGTTGCTCGACATCCGCACCGACATCACCGACCGGGCTTCGATCGATGCCATGGTCTCGCAGGTGATGGCGCGGTTCGGACGGATTGACGCGCTCATCAACAATGCCGGTCGCGGGGAAGGCATGAAGCGGCTGCCCGACGTTACGCAGGACACGATCGACTGGATTCTCAATCTCAATGTAAGCGGCACCGTGAACATGACTCAGGCCGTGGTGGCCGAGATGCGCAAGGCCGGTTCGGGCAGCGTGGTCAACATTACCTCCGCTGCCGCGCTTTCCGGTCCGGCGGGCAAGAACGACCCGATTTACGCAGGCGCGAAGGGCTTCCTCCATGCCTTCACCAAATCGCTTGCGGCGGACCTTGGCCCAGCGGGAATCCGCGTCAATTCGGTCGCGCCTGGCTGGATGGTGCCCGAGAGCAACGAGGCGACTTCGGAAGGCAGCTTCTGGAACGTGATGCCGATCATGGGCAAGCCAGATCAGGCCAATGCGGCGCACGAGGAAGCCTTGAGCGAAGGCGTTGGTGGCGCGCCCACCAATCCGGGTGATCTGCCGCCCTTGCGCAAGCTCGGACGACCGCGCGACATCGGTTATGCCTGCCTCTACTTCGCTTCCGACGCCGCTGCCTACTCGACCGGGCAGGTGCTGGCAGTGGGCGGCGGCGGATATATGCCGGGATAACTTACCCGCAAATCCCCTGAAGGAACCAGTCGGGCGGGCGGCCCTGCGCATCGCCGCCGCGCCCGTCTCCGGCGATACCGTCGCGGTAGATCCAGTAGCGGCGGCCCTCGCTGTCCTCGATCCGGTAATAGTCGCGCAGGCGCACCGACGAGCGTTCGCGCCACCACTCGGGCGAAATCCGCTCCGGCCCTTCGACGCGCGCGATCTCGTGCACTTCGCCCCGCCAGCGGAACCGGCGCGGCAGACCATCGGGGCTGGCATAGAGCACGGCGATCCGCTCGGCACTGTCGAGCAGCTTCAAGGGTCGGTGATGGAATTCGAACGCTTCCTGCAAGGTCTTTCCCGGCTCCAGCGCTCCGATCCACGCCTGCGCCCGTTCGGGCACATGGCTGGCACGCGGGACCGGGCGTCGCACCGCACGCGCGCCCAGACGCACTGCCAGCCTGTCGATGAAGGCGGCGAGCGAAGTGCCGTGCCCTTCGGCGGCCACTTCGAAATCGCCTTGAGAGAGCGCCACGTTCTCGCTCCAGGCGCTGCGCATGCGCACCATCTCGATCCCGAAGCCGGCATCCACGTCGTCGAGCTTGCGACCGAACAGCGAAGCGATATGTACGGCATCGCGGCTGGGCGCTGCCAGTTCGAGGCGGCGGGTGACCACTTCGCCATCGACTTTCCACATGGCCAGTTCGAGCCGCCGCGCACCCAGCCCCTGCCCTTCCAGTTCGCGCGCCATGTCTTCGGCAAGGTCCGTCACGACCCGGTCGAGCAGGTCGCGGTGGCGGATCGGCTCCATCAGCCGACGCTGGACCAATGGGGCATGGACGGCGATCACCGGCAGCATCGGTTCGGGCACGCGGCCCAGCAACTGGTCCATGCGGATCAGCGGATTGGCAGCAGGCGAGCGGCGATTGCGGAACCGGCGGACCAGCGCCTCGCGCGCGACGCCCGACAGGTCGGCCAGCCGTTTGAGGCCAAGGCGGCGCAGCACCAGCAGCACGTCATCGTCGAGCCGCAGGGCCGCTACCGGAAGCTGCCCGAGCCGTCGCTCGGCGTTATCGCCCGGCTGGAGCACCGCCCCGTCAGGACCATAATGCGCCAGGCCCCATGCCGCGCCTGCGGTCGGCGCAATGGCCAGCCTGCCTTCAAGACGCCGCCGCGCCAGCGCCGCGCGCACATCGGCCAGCAAAGCCTCTTCCCCGCCGAACAGATGCGCGACGCCGGTGACGTCGACGATCAGCCCGTCGGGAGGATCGAGTGCGCTCCACGGCCCCCAGCGCTGCGCCCACAGGGCCAGTTTTTCCAGAAAGGCGAGATCACTGGCCGGATCGGAAGGAGCAGTCGCAAGCTGGGGACATAAGGTGCGCGCGTCGGCCAGCGACATGCCGGGAGCCGCGCCTGCGGCAAGCCCTGCCCGGTTGGCAGCGGCAATGCGCACACCGCGGGCGGTTTCGTCAACGAGCGCCAGTGGCGCGGCATCGGCACCCTCACCCTCCGCCAGCCCTTCACCAAGCCGCCAGCGGTCCATCGCCAGTTGCCATAGCCAGATCGACAGCACACGGCGCTCCGGCTGCGGGGAGAACGGCGCTGAAGGTGCAGCACCGCTATCGTGCAGCGGCAGCGGGCCGGGCATCGTTGCTCAGGCGTGTTGCCTCTCCCGCTCGAAGGAGAGCCTGCTGCACGAGGCGCCCCTCCTCCTCGTGCAAAAGCCACTCACCGGGCGGATGCCGGCGCGCGCGGAACAGCTCTGCCCGCCATCGCGCCACGCCGGGCGCAGCCGCATTCCAGCGCGGGTGCGGCGAAGGTGCGGGCCTTGCCTGCCAGCGCATCCGCGCCGAAGACAGGTCACGCGCCGCATCGAGCCGCACCAGCCACAGCGGCACCCCATGACGCTGCGCCGCAAGGCTGAGACGGCGCTGGGCCGTGAAGGAAAGCGCCTTGGGATTGCCCGCGATCTCCCCGATCACGAAAGCGAGATCGCGGCAGCGCAGCCCCTCTTCCAGAGCGAACAGCGCGTCTTCGGCACTGGCAGCGGCGACATGGATCAGCCGGTGGCGCAGCGCGCGCGGCAGGCCGGGACGATAGGGCCGTCCGGTACGCCGAAGCGCATCCCTGTCCTGTACCCATAGCCACATGCGCTGGTCGGGTGCATCGGCCAGCGGATCGGGTGAACTGGCGGCTATCCGGTCAAGCGCAAGAGCGAGCGCCAGCCCCGCGCCAGTTCCATCGCGGCCAGAGGCGAAGACCTCGCCATGGGGCACTTCGTCCGAGGCAATACCGGGACGCCACGCCTGCGCGCGCGCCGTGCCGACAGCAGCGGACTGGTCCTCGCAAGGGGCAGGCGAATCGATTCGATGGAACATGATGTTCCATTTATGTTCTCATTCTTGGCAATTCGCAATTCCCCAAAAGAGAAGGCCGCCCGCGAACGGACGGCCTCCCGTTTTGCGAAGTAGGCCAGGGCTATTCGTGCGGCGGGTGGATCGGAACCATCGTCTCTTCGCCCACCACATCGTCGACAACCTCGACGATACCGCGACCAAGATGACTCGCGCCGCGGCTGTAGAGGAAATAGACGACCAGTCCCAATGCGCCCCATGCCGGCAGGAACAGCATTGCAGCCATCGGCAGGTTGAAGAACAGCAGCACGCAGCCCACGATCGTCAGCGGCGCGATCAGCCACACCACTGGAACGCGGAAGCTACGGGCGCGGGTCGGATCCTTGCGACGCAGCACCAGCACTGCCACGGCCACCATCAGGAAGGCGTAAAGAGTGCCTGCGTTCGAGATATCGGCCAGCCTGCCGACCGGGAAGAAGGCCGCTGCAATCGCCACGGCCACGCCAGTCATCATCGTCACGACATGCGGCGTCTTGAACCTGGGGTGGACCGCACTCAACCGCTCGGGAAGCAGACCATCGCGGCTCATGACGAAGAAGATACGGGTCTGCCCGAAAATCAGCACGAGGATGACCGAGGGCAGTGCCAGGAAGGCCGCAATGCCAAGCATGTTGCCGATCCCGGAAAAACCGATCACGCGCAGGACATGCGCCAGCGCCTCGTTCGAACAGACCAGTGCATCGGCATGTTCGGGCATGGCGCACTGCCGCGCCAGTTCAGGCGATCCGGCCTCAAGCGGGATACCCATGGCATCCATGATCGGCTGACCGCCCAGCGTGCCGATCGCACCTGCCGCGACGAGGATATAGAACACGGTGCAGAAAAGCAGCGAGCCGACCAGTCCGATCGGCACGTTGCGCTGCGGGTCCTTGGTCTCCTCAGCGGCAGTGGAAACCGCGTCGAAGCCGACATAGGCGAAGAACATCGTCGCCGCTGCGCCAACCGCGCCGACGCCAGTACCCCAGCCGCCGAACAAGCCAGCAGGCAGGAACGGATTGAACTTCTCGGCGCTGAATTCACTGCTGGTCAGCGTCAGGGCGATGAAGGCAGTAAGCGCGGTCACCTTGATGGCAACGAGCACGGCATTGAACTTGGCGCTCTCGCTGGTGCCCAGCACCAACAGCCCGGTCACGAGCAGCGCGATCAACAGCGCGGGAAGGTTGATGAACCCGCCCTCAACGCCGCCCAACGCAAGCGGCCCGGCACTGAGCCAGGCAGGTAACTGTATTCCGAGGAATTCGTTGAGTATCGTCCCGCTGAAATAGCCGGACCAGCCGACCGACACGGCGCTGGCCGCGATGGCGTATTCCATGATGAGCGCCCAGCCCACGGTCCAGGCGAAGAACTCGCCTATAGAGGCGTAAGAGTAGGTATAGGCGCTGCCCGCAACCGGGATCATCGAAGCGATCTCGGCATAGCACAGGGCGGCGACAATGCAGACCGCCCCGGCAATCGCGAAAGCGACCATCAGGCCCGGCCCGGCTTTCTGCGCGCCGACCGCAGTCAGCACGAAAATGCCAGTACCGATAACGCAGCCAATCCCCAGCAAGGTAAGCTGGAACCAGCCGAGCGAACGGTGAAGCGATTTCTTCTGAGCTGTCGCCAGAATGGCGTCCAAAGGCTTGACGCGATCAAGGATCATCTGCGGCTCCCACCATTCCCCTGAAAACGCGGAAGCTATACGGATCGCACCGCTTGGCAAGCTGCAAGGCACCGCCCTTCCCCAGATTGGAGATCACGGCTAGAAAGCCCCTATGTCCACGACCTTCCAGCTCGACACCTCGACCAGCCGCGCCAACCCGA
>JAGREN010000083.1:0-453 GCA_020446505.1 Novosphingobium sp.
CTTGATCTTGTGCATGGGCACATGGCCCGGCCCTTCGATCATGACCTGAACGTCCTGCTCCCACGCCTTCTTGGTCAGCTCGCCAAGAGTGTAGAGCTCGGCGAACTGCGCCTCGTCGTTGGCATCGTGGATCGAGCCGGGGCGCAGGCCGTCGCCCAGCGAATAGGCGATGTCGTAGGCCTTCATGATCTCGGTAATCTCGTCGAACTTCTCGTAGAGGAAGCTCTCCTTGTGGTGGGCGAGGCACCACTTGGCCATGATCGAGCCGCCGCGACTGACAATGCCGGTCATCCGCTTGGCCGTCATCGGGATGTAGGGCAGGCGCACGCCGGCGTGGATCGTGAAGTAGTCGACGCCCTGCTCGGCCTGTTCGACGAGGGTGTCGCGGAATACCTCCCACGTCAGATCCTCGGCGATGCCGCCGACCTTTTCCAGCGCCTGGTAGATCGGCAC
>JAGREN010000083.1:471-26752 GCA_020446505.1 Novosphingobium sp.
ACGGGCGAGTTGCGGATGATCCATTCGCGGGTGTCGTGGATGTTGCGGCCGGTGGAGAGGTCCATCACGGTGTCCGCGCCCCAGCGGATCGACCAGACCATCTTGTCGACCTCGTTGGCGACGTCGCTGGCAACGGCCGAGTTGCCGATGTTGGCGTTGACCTTGACGAGGAAATTGCGGCCGATCGCCATCGGCTCACACTCGGGGTGGTTGACGTTGGAGGGGATGATCGCCCTGCCCCGCGCCACTTCGTCGCGGACGAATTCGGGGGTGACATAGTCGGGGATGCTCGCGCCGAAGTCCTGCCCGTCCCGCACATATTCGGCGAGCCTTGCGCGGCCGAGGTTCTCGCGCTCGGCGACATATTCCATCTCCGGCGTGATGATGCCGCGGCGGGCGTAGTGCATCTGGCTGATGTTACCGCCAGCTTTCGCGCGGAACGGGCGCGAGACGACATTGGGGAAGGCTGGCACGCCGCCGGAGCGGTCTGGGCCGAGCTGGCCGTTGTCCTCCGGCTTCACCGCGCGGGCGTCATAGGCTTCGATATCGCCGCGTTCGAGCTGCCACTCGCGCCGCAGCAGCGGCAGGCCGGTCTGGATGTCGATGCGCGCATCGGGATCGGTATAGGGGCCGGAGGTGTCGTAGACGCGCACCGGCGGCTCGCTGCTGGTCGGCTCCAGCGCGATCTCGCGCATGGCGACGCGGCGCGGCCCGACATGGATCTTCTTGCTGCCCCGGATCGGCCCGGTGGTAACGCCGATCTCGAGCGGGGAATTGATGTCAGCCATGCGCAGTCTCTCCATTGGACGGAAAGGGACTGCGGGCGCCGGATGACTGCCCTTCCCTCCGCCCGTGCTAACGGGTTCAGGTTCGACGGGTCGTGCGGAGCAAACCCGCACCTCTCAGCCAAACATGCTGGCTCCCCGGGGATAGACCCAGTGTAGTGGCGCAGTATCGCTTCGTCCAGTATCGTCGCTGCAGAAACAAGCGGAAGAGGACTGCCCGATGAACGATGCTACGCTGATAGCCAACCTGCTCTATCGCTATGCCGAACTGATCGATGCCGGCGACCTTGCCGGCACTGCCGCCCTGTTCGAGAGAGCGAAGGTGCGCATGGCCGGCGATACGGTGCTGGAGGGAACCGCGCCCATGCTCGCCGTGTGGCAGTCGCATGTGCGGATCTATCCCGACGGCACCCCGCGTACCAAGCACGTCATCACCAACCCGATCATCGAGATCGACGAGGCGGCGGGAACGGCGACCTGCCGCTCCTACTACACGGTGCTGCAAGGCACGCCCGACCTGCCGCTGCAGGTGATCTGCGCTGGCCGCTATCACGATGCGTTCGCGAAAGATGCAGGCGGCTGGCACTTTACCGCGCGCGACTATTCGATGCTCGACCAGATGGGCGAGATGGGCGCGCATATGCTGGTGGCTCCACCGGGTGTGAGCTGACCACCAGTTGTACGTTTTTCATGGCTTTCGGACCTGAAGAATCGTCATTTTCCATATTGGAAAGTTTTCACTTTCCAAGTCGGAAAATCATCGCTATCACTTTCTAGGTTGGAAAGACAAGGAGGCCGTGATGACCGATGAATTCGACGCAAGGGAAGCTCTGGCCGCGGTCAAGGGCAGTGAAGGCAAACTGGCCGACAGGATGACGTGGCCACTGTGGCGGCACATGGCGATCGGGCTGGTTTTCAACCTCCTGATCTACGGGCAGACCCGGCACGACGACAACACCTCCCTGGCCATCAGCACAATGGTCATGTTCGCCAGCATCCTGTTGATACAATACGACCGCAGGCATACCGGCCTGCACATAAGCGGGCTGCGCGTTGGCCGCACCATGTGGGTTGCCATCGCACAGATCGCGATTGTGGCAGGCGCGATGTTCTTCGTCCGGTCGGGCATCCCCGATCCGATCGTCGAGCAGCCGGCTTACTGGGCTTTGCAGATTGGCGTGTTTGCGTCCTCCTTCGCACTGAGCAAGCTGTTCGAACGGCTCTACAGGGCAGACGTGCGCGGAGGCCGGGCATGAGCGCGGATATCGTGCCCGCACTCCACGCTCCCGCGCGACTACAGATCGCTGCCGTGCTGGCCAGAGTGGACGAAGCGGAGTTCGCTACGCTGAAGGAGATCGTCGACGTAAGCGATTCTGTCCTTTCCAAGCATTTGTCGGCACTCGTCGATGCCGGGTTCGTCAAATTGCGCAAGGCGCCGCTTGATGGCAGGCAGCGGACATGGGCGTCGCTCAATGCCCAGGGCGTGAAGGCATTCCGGCAGCATATGCACGCTCTGCAGGATCTGGTGGCACGCGCCCAGAATGCAGTCGCGCAAAGCGAGTGACCACGCTCTACCGTCTCGACGCCCCTGCCCGCACTATTGCAACCGCATTCGGCGCCCGCTCGGGCCTCGACCCCTGGTCGGGCGGCGGCGTTTCTCCCGGCCAGTTCGCGCCGATCATCACCGCTGGCCGCGAGTTCATCGCCGGGCCGCGCCCTGCAGGCAGACGGTTGGAGCGGCGCATGATCCCGCGCCTGTGGGGGGTGCCGCCTCCACCTTCCGTGCAGGATGTGACGCGGTCGGTGCTCACGGTGCGCAATCCGGACAGTCCGTTCTGGATCGGCAATCTCAGGAACAGCGAGTTCCGTTGCCTCGTGCCTGCCAGCGCGTTCATGGTCTGGGGCGCTGGCACCGACATCGAGGGCAAGCGCTTGCGCCACTGGTTCGCCTGCGCCGATCAGCCGCTTTTCGCCTTTGCAGGTGTCTGGAAGGACAGCGAAGTTCCGAGTTTCGCGATTGTCACCTGCGTGCCGAATGCAATGTTCCGCAAGGCCGGACGCGACACGATGCCCGTCATCCTGCCCGCAGACGCACAGGCTCAGGACGACTGGCTCTATGCCGACTGGAACCGCGCCTCGCGCCTGATTGCGCCCTATTCCAGCTCACTGATGCGGGAAGGTCACGACTCTTCTGGAAATGATACAGGATCGGCCCTATAGTCTGCTCTGGCACCGAAGCGACGATGCCGGGGATTTGGGTATCAGAGGAATACAGGCGAACATGGCCACACAGGAAATCGATCCGCAGGAACTGGCGAAGCGTTATGCCGAGGAGCGCGAAAAGCGCGTGCGTGCGGATGGCATCGACCAATACGTCGAGCTGAAAGGCAAGTTCGCCTATCTCGACGAAGATCCTTATGTCGAGCCGGGCTATTCCCGCGAACCTGTCAGCGACGAGAACGAAGTCGTCTGCATCGGCGGCGGTTTCGGCGGCCTGATGACCTCCTGCCACCTCAAGCGCGCCGGAATCGACGATGTGCGCGTGATCGAAAAGGGCGGTGACGTCGGCGGCACCTGGTACTGGAACCGCTATCCGGGCGCGGCCTGCGACGTCGAAAGCTATATCTATCTGCCGCTGCTCGAAGAAGTCGGCACCATGCCGCCGAACAAATATGCCAAGGCAGCCGACATTCTCGACCACTGCCGTTCGCTTGCCCGCCATTTCGGCCTCTACGACAAGGCGCTGCTGCAGACCGAAGTGACTGGCCTGCGCTGGGACGAGAGCGACAAACGCTGGCACATCGAGACCAATCGCGGTGACAATCTGCGCGCCCGCTTCGTGGTCATCGCCAACGGCTGGCTTTCCAAGCCAAAGCTGCCCGGCATCCCCGGCCTCGACTCGTTCGAGGGTCACACCTTCCACACCAGCCGCTGGGACTATGACTACACCGGCGGCAATGCCGACGGGAACCTTACCGGCCTTGCCGACAAGCGCGTCGCCATCATCGGCACGGGCGCGACTGCCGTGCAGTGCGTGCCGCATCTCGGCGCTGCGGCCAAGGAACTCTACGTATTCCAGCGCACGCCCTCGTCGGTCGACATCCGCGACAACTACGACACGCCGCAGGACTGGGTCGCCTCTTTGCAGCCCGGCTGGCAGCGTGAGCGCATGGAGAATTTCGAGGCCGCCGCAACCGGCTACCCGGTCGAAGTCGACATGGTCAACGACGGCTGGACCGACATCATGAAGAACCTGTCGCGGATCAATCCGGCCAACAATACCGGCGATCCGGAACAGATGGCAGAGATGCTCCAGCTTGCCGACTTCCAGAAGATGGAATCGATCCGCAAGCGCGTCGAATCGATCGTCGAGGACTCTTCGACTGCCGAGGCGCTGAAGCCCTACTACAACCAGTTCTGCAAGCGCCCCTGCTTCCACGAGGACTACCTGCCGACCTTCAACCGGCCCAACGTCCACCTGATCGACACCAACGGCCAGGGCGTGGAGCGGATCACCCCCAGGGGCGTGGTCGCCAACGGGATCGAATACGAGGTCGATTGCATCGTCTTCGCCACTGGCTTCGAGGTCGGCACCGATCTCGCCAGCCGCACCGGATACGAGGTTTACGGGCGTGACGGCATGACCATCACCGAAAAGTGGAAGGATGGCGTGGCCACCCTGCACGGCATGCATGTCAGCGGCTTCCCCAACCTGTTCTTCGTCCTGAACAACGTGCAGTCGGGCATGACGCTCAACTTCCCGCTCAGCCTCGATGAGCAGGGCAAGCACCTGTCCTATGTCGTGGCCGAGGCAGCGCAGCGCCAGGCGCGTGCAGTCGAGGTCACGCCCGAAGCAGAGGAAGCCTGGGTCAACGAAGTGCTGTCCACGGCGCGCAATCGCCAGAAGTACCTGCAGGAATGCACGCCGGGCTACTACAACGGCGAAGGCCACGTCTCGCCGCAAGTCGCCCGCAACGGCGCCTACAGCGGCGGCTGGTTCAAGTATCAGCAGATTCTGTCCGACTGGCGCGAAAGCGGCGAATTGCCGGGAATGGATGTGCGCGCCTGACGGCAAGCCGGCGGGTTCCGTTCCCGCCGACTTCCATTCGTCGTAATTGAGGCACAGGTCTAACCGCCTGCCGTTTCCGGCTGTCTGCTGAACGACAGGCCGCAATTCCGTTCATCTGGCGTTTATCTTGAGGGCCGGATTCCTGTGTCAATTGCAGGGGGACCGAACTCATCCATGTCGTTCATTGACCGCTTTTTCCCGACTTCTTCCGATATCGCCATGGACCTCGGCACCGCCAACACGGTCGTCTATGTTCGTGGCAAGGGGATCGTGCTGGCCGAACCGTCGGTCGTCGCCATTCAACGCACTGGCGGCATCGAACGCGTGCTGGCGGTTGGTGACGACGCCAAGCTGATGATGGGCAAGACCCCCGACGACATCCGTGCCATCCGCCCCTTGCGCAACGGCGTCATCTCCGACCTCGAAGTCGCCGAGCAGATGATAAAGTCGTTCATCGCCAAGGCGCAGGGCGGACGCAGCAGGCTGCTGTCCTCGCCCGAAATCGTGATCTGCGTGCCTTCGGGATCGACGGCGGTCGAACGCCGCGCGATCCGCGATGCCGCGGGCAATGCCGGAGCGCGCCGCGTCTACCTGATCGACGAGCCGATGGCTGCGGCAATCGGCGCGGACCTGCCCGTCACGAACCCGGTCGGCTCGCTGATCGTCGATATCGGCGGCGGCACGACCGAAGTGGGAGTCATCTCGGTGGGCGGCCTGCACCTGTCGAATTCGATCCGCATCGGCGGCGACCAACTCGACGATGCCATCGTTTCGCAGATCCGCCGCTGCCGCAACCTGCTGATCGGCGAGAGCACCGCCGAACGCGTGAAGCACGAGATCGGCAGCGCGGTGTTTCCCGGCGACGGCGTCGGTCGCCGCTGCGTTATCAAGGGTCGAGACATGGTGCGCGGCGTCCCTCACGAGATCGAGGTGACGCAGGCGGAAATCGCCGAAGCTCTCGCCGAGCCACTGTCCCAGATCGTGCAGGTAGTGCGCGCCGCGCTGGAAAGCACCGCGCCCGAGATCGCTGCGGACATCGTCGAAAGCGGCATCGTCATGGCAGGCGGCGGTGCGCTGCTCGACGGCATCTGCACGCTGCTGTCCGAACAGACCGGCCTTCCCGTGATCGTCGCCGACGATCCGCTCAACTGCACGGCGCTGGGCGCTGGGCGGACACTCGAAGACACGGCCTATGCAGGCGTCCTCCACGCTTCCTGACGAGCCGCTGCGAAGTCTTGCGCCCGACCCATCGGTTATTCGGCAGAGAAGACCGGGGTGACGGAACCACCAGAGATCCTGTGTATTCAACCACAAGGGTTGCGCCACAGGTCGCGGAGCCATACCTAGACGCGGACTGAGGAACGACCTTTGCGGTGCCGTCTTGAACTGGATGGTCTGGAAAATGTCATCGGCCCGATGATGCCTGCGCTCCCGGCCCTGTTGGTCTTCAGCCGAAAGGCAGCGGCGACCAAAGACTCTCATACAAGCTCCAGGGGGCGAACCAGTTCGTGAGTATTGCAGTTCTGACAGCCGTGTTTCTGGCCCCCGTCGGGCCTGCGACCACTCTACCTGACGACCAAGCCATTATGGCCGCAACCGCCGCTCAGCCTGCGGCGCCAGCAACCGCTGCCCCGGTACTGCCTGTTCCAGCCGAAGCCCCACCAAGCGACGACACTGCCCCAAAGCATGCAGAGGAGACGCCGGCACCCGGTTCGCCGTCCGATATCGTGGTGACAGCCCGCGTATCCATTCCCGGCGACCCGGCAGCCGAACTGAACGCAGTCAGCTACCAGGTCGTGCAGGCTGTCGACGACAACGTGATTGCGCCGATCGCGCACGGCTATGAAGCAGGCGTTCCGTCTCCGGTCCGCAGCGGGATCGCCAATGTCATCAACAATCTCGACGAACCGATCGTCTTCATAAATTTCGTGCTGCAACTGAAGTTCGGCAAGGCCGCCGAAACTCTTGCCCGCTTTGCCATCAACTCGACCGTGGGCATTGCCGGGCTGGTCGACGTCGCCAAGCGCAAGCCGTTCAACCTTCCTCGCCGATCGAACGGGCTTGCCGACACACTGGGCTATTACGGAATCGGTCCCGGCCCCTACCTCTTCCTTCCGCTGATCGGCGCGACAACGGTCCGCGACATGCTGGGCCGGATCGTCGATCTGTCCATCCTGCCTGCCGTGGGCAAGCCGTTCAACAAGCCTGTCTTTGCTCTCGCCAAGGGCACGCTCTCGTCATTGACCGAGCGAGTCGAGCGAGACGATCTCCTCGCCAAGATAAAGGAAAGCCCGGACCCCTATGTGGCGATGCGCACCTGGTATCTCAGGAAGCGCAAGGCCGAGATCGACGTGCTCAAGGGCCGTTGCGTCAGCATCGATGCCCCGCCTTGCAGCGACGAGCGCGCCGCGCCGTAACCGCGATCAGCCTGCGGCCTGCCACTCACGGATCGCGTCGATTGGCCAGATCAGCATCAGCACGTTGAGAGTGAGGTTGTCGCGGATCACCACGAGGGTGAGCAACTCGAACGCGAGCGCAAGGGCAATACTCGCCCACCACGGCAGCTTGCTGGCGATCCAGAAACCAAGCATCATCCAGCCGATGTCCGACATCGAATTGACGATGGAATCGCCCGAATAGCCAAAGCTGGATGTAACCGAGCGATAGCGCTCGATAATCATCGGCGAGTTTTCGAGGATCTCCCAGCTTGCCTCGAGCGCGACCGCAATCGGCAGGGCCCAGCGCGTCGGCGCCCCGTCGAACAGGTTCCAGCGCCGCCACAGCAGGTGCGCGCCTGCATAGAACAACAGCCCGTGAATGACGTGGCTGAAGGTATACCAGTCGGCGATGTGCTGGCTGTTTTCCGCCGACTGCACGACGCCATGCCACAACTTGATCGTGCCGCATGCGCAAATCCACGGGCGCTGCATGGCAAACAGGATGAATGCGCAATAGGCCCACAGCCCAAGCGACATGACAAGGGCACCTCGTGTGGGCAGCAGGCTCTTCATCTGCGCTCGCAAGTCACGGTTCACTGGCAGGCGCAGTGGTCCCGCCCTCGCCCAGCGGCCGCTGCATGTAGAATACGTCGATCCATTCGCCATTCTTGCGCCCGGCCTTTTCGAGAGTCCCGCAGGGCCGGTATCCGAGCCGCGCATGCAGCACGACCGAAGCCGGTTCGGTTCCGGCGATAATCGCAAAGGCCTGACGCAGGCCGACGGACTCGCAGGCCTCGATCAGCGCGCCCAGCAGCGAAGTTCCAAGACCTTTGCCGAGTGCGTCGGAGCGGACATAGATGCTCGTCTCGCAGGAATAGCGGTATCCCCGGCGATCCCCAAAAGGCTCGGCATGGGCAAAGCCGAGAACATCGCCATCCTCGCCGCGTGCGACGAGCCAGGGGAAGCCATCGGCCAGCACCTTTTCGATACGGCCAGCCATTTGCGCTGCGTCGGGCGGATCGAATTCGAAGGTCGCGCTGCCATTCTCCACATAGTGGGCATAGATCCGGGCTATGCCATGTGCGTCTTCGGGTCGGGCGATTTCAATGGGGTTAGCGTCTGTCATCAAAGCGACACATGCCCCAAAGGTCGCGCCAAGCCAAGTTGCCCGCTTGCGCCGCAACCACTAAAGCCGCGCAAGCGATGGATCGGCAAATGACAGACCTGGCAATCCTCGGCGGCGGGCTCGCTGGCGGACTGATCGCACTGGCATTGGCCGAAGCGCGTCCCGACCTTACGCTGCTCCTGGTCGAGGCCGGCGAGACTTTCGGCGGCAATCACGTCTGGTCGTTTTTCGCCAGAGACGTCGATCGGGGTGGAAAGGCGCTCACCGATCCGCTCGTGGCGCATCGCTGGCAGGGTTACGACGTCCACTTCCCCGGCCATTCGAGGCTGCTGGATACGCCCTATCGCTCGATCACCAGCGAAAGATTCGATGCCCGATTGCGCGAAGTGCTGCCGCAAGCCGCCCTGCTCACTCGTGCTCAGGTCGCCGAGGCTGGGCCGACCCACGTCACTCTTGCCGACGGACGCAGCCTTACCGCTGGGGGCGTGATCGACTCACGCGGCGCGACAGGCCTGCCGCACATGGCGGGCGGCTGGCAGAAATTCCTCGGACAGGTACTGCGCCTGTCCGAGCCGCACGGACTGTCGCGTCCCATCGTGATGGACGCGCGGGTCGAGCAGATCGACGGCTACCGCTTCGTCTATTGCCTGCCGTTTTCGGACACCGAGGTTTTTGTCGAGGATACCTACTACTCCGACACGCCCACTATCGATCGAGAGACCCTTCGCAGCCGCATTGACGCCTATGCCAGCGCGCAAGGCTGGCAGGTCGTCGAAACGACACGGGAAGAGACCGGCGTGCTTCCGGTCATCGCGGCAGGCGACTTCGAAGTGTTCTGGCCCGCCAGCGATCCGCTTGCCCGTGCAGGCGTTCGCGGCGCCCTGTTCCATCCGCTGACCAGCTATTCGCTGCCGACCGCCGTTCGCACGGCGCAGGCCATCGCGGCCCTGCCCGACCTCTCAGGCCCGGCCCTGGCAACCGCAACCCGTGACATTGCCCGTCGCAACTGGCAGAACGGCGGCTATAATCGCATGCTCACGCGGATGTTGTTCGCCGCCGCGGAGCCGGAACGCCGCTGGCCGATACTCGAAAGGTTCTATCGCTTGCCCGAACCCCTGATCGAGCGGTTCTATGCCTCACGTTCCAGCCGGGCCGACATGCTGCGCATTCTCGCTGGCAAGCCGCCCGTACCGATCCGCTCTGCTCTGGCCGCGCTGACCGGGCGTGGGCATCCGCTTGCCAGTCTGGAGACCGGGCCATGACCACCAAGCGCGCCTGTGTCATCGGATCGGGTTTTGGCGGGCTGGCGCTCGCCATCCGCCTGCAATCGGCCGGGATCGCGACGACCCTGGTCGAAGGTCGCGACAAGCCGGGCGGGCGCGCCTATTACTGGGAGCGTGACGGCTTTACCTTCGATGCCGGGCCGACCGTCATCACCGATCCCGATTGCCTGCGCGAACTGTGGGAGCTTTCCGGCCACGACATGGCCGAGGACGTCGAGCTGATGCCGGTAATGCCGTTCTATCGGCTGAACTGGATGGACGGCGAAACTTTCGACTATTCGAATGACGAGCCAGCCCTGCGCCGCGAAATCGCGCGAATCGCACCGCAGGATCTGGCCGGATACGACGAGTTCCTGCTCTATGCGGCAGGCGTCTATCAGGAAGGCTACGTCAAGCTCGGCAAGGTGCCGTTTCTCGACTTCACCTCGATGATAAAGGCCGCGCCTGCCCTTGCCCGCTATCAGGCGTGGCGCTCGGTCTATTCGATGGTCTCGTCCTACATCCGCAGCGAGAAGCTGCGCGAGGCGTTCTCGTTTCACACGCTGCTGGTGGGCGGCAATCCGATGACGACTTCGGCCATCTATGCGCTGATCCACAAGCTGGAGAAGGACGGTGGCGTGTGGTGGGCCAGAGGCGGCACCAACCGGCTGGTGGCCGGCATGGTCACCCATTTCGAGCGGCTCGGCGGCACCTTGCGCCTCGGCGATCCGGTCGTGCAGGTCCACACCATCGGTGATCGCGCGAGCGAAGTGGAATGCGCGAGCGGCTGGCGCGAACGGTTCGATGCGGTGGCCAGCAATGCCGATATCATGCACTCCTATCGCGACTTGCTGTCCGAAGCGCCGCGAGGCAAGCGCATGGCGAAGTCACTGGCGAAAAAGCGTTTCTCGCCTTCGCTGTTCGTGGTCCATTTCGGGATCGAGGGCACCTGGCCCGGCATTCCTCACCACACGATCCTGTTCGGCCCGCGCTATCGCGAGTTGCTGTCGGACATCTACGACCACGGGGTGCTGCCGCAGGACTTCTCGATCTATCTCCACCACCCGACCGTGACCGACCCGAGCGTAGCACCCGAGGGCAAGAGCACCTTCTACGCGCTGGTTCCGGTCGCTCACATGGGCAAGCTGCCGATCGACTGGGACGAGGTCGGCCCGATCCTCGAAAAGCGGGTGCTGGACGAAGTCGGGCGCAGGCTCATCCCCGACATTCACGAGCGGATCGTCACCAGTTTCCACTATGCTCCATCCGATTTCGCGCAGGATCTCAATGCCTGGCACGGCAGCGCCTTCAGCCTTGAGCCGATCCTGACACAGAGCGCCTGGTTCCGCGGCCACAACCGCGACGACGACATCGGCAACTTCTACCTCGTCGGCGCAGGCACGCATCCCGGCGCGGGCATTCCGGGCGTCGTCGGGAGCGCCAAGGCGACCGCCGCTCTCATGCTGGAGGATCTCAAGTGAAGCGTATCGCCGTCTATTGCGGATCGGCCACTCCCGAAGACCCGCGCTACATCGCGCTTGCCCGCGAGGTCGGAGCCGAACTGGCGCGGCGCGGGATCGGCGTAGTCTATGGCGGCGGCAAATTGGGCCTGATGGGCGCGCTGGCCGATGCCACCCTGGCGGCAGGCGGTGAAGTGATCGGCGTCATCCCCAAGGAGCTGGTGAACCCCGAAGTCGCCAACAATGCCTGTACCGAATTGCACGTCGTTACCTCGATGCATCAGCGCAAGGCCATGTTCAC
This sequence comes from Novosphingobium sp., assembly GCA_020446505.1. GTDB lineage: Bacteria > Pseudomonadota > Alphaproteobacteria > Sphingomonadales > Sphingomonadaceae > Novosphingobium. Next base: position 11,913 of record JAGREN010000083.1, read on the forward strand.
AGACCTGTCGGACGGTTTCCTGACCCTGCCGGGCGGCGTCGGCACCATGGACGAGCTTTGGGAAGCGGTAAGCTGGGCGCAGCTCGGCTATCACGCGAAACCGGTTGGCGTGCTCAACGCCTTCGGCTTCTACGACGGCCTGCTCGCCTTCCAGCGCCACATGGTCGAGGTCGGCTTCATCCGACCGGCGCACGAGCACATCATCATGGCCGAGCGCGAACTGGACCTGCTGCTGGAACGCATGGCGGCTCATGAGCCGATCCAGGCCATCTTCGACATGAAGGCAGCCGATTTGTGAACGACCGCGCGGCGCTCGTCGCACATGCCCGCCAGTCGATTGCACTTGGTTCGAAAAGTTTCGCTGCCGCCAGCCGCCTGTTCGACCGGCAGACGCGCGAGAGGGTCTGGCTGCTCTATGCCTGGTGCCGCGCCTGCGACGACATGGCCGATGCGCAGGACATGGGCGGCACGCTTGGCGACCAGTCGCAAGCGCGCGAAGAAGTCGCGCTGATCGGGTCGCTAACAGACCGCGCCTTTGCCGGAGAGACAACCGGCGAGTCCGCTTTCGACGGGCTTGGCCTTTTGGCGCAGGAAACCCCGATCACGCTGGCAATGGCAAACGACGTGATCGCCGGGTTTGAACTTGATGCGGCAGGCTGGCGACCGCGTTGCGAGGCCGACATGCTGCGCTACTGCTATCATGTCGCCGGGGCGGTCGGGGTGATGATGGCCGCCGTGATGGGCGTGCCTGCCGACGACGAAGACATGCTCGACCGCGCCTGCGACCTCGGCCTTGCTTTCCAGCTTGCCAATATCGCCCGCGACGTCTGGGAAGACGATGCGGCAGGCCGCTGCTACCTGCCCGTCGAATGGCTGGTCGAGGCGGACATTCCGCCCGGCGAAGTCACCAAGCCGCATTATCGCCATGCCCTCGTCCCGCTGGTGGCGCGTCTGTGCGATCTGGCCGAGCGTTACGAGGCATCCGCGCGGATCGGCGCTGCCCGCCTGCCCTTTCGCCAGCGCTGGGCGATCCTCTCGGCAGCAGGGATCTACGGCGCCATTGCTCGCGAAGTGAAGGCGCTGGGAGCCCATGCCTGGGACCACCGGGTTCACACCTCCCGCGCGGCAAAGGCCGGGTTCGTGGCCAGGGCGCTGCTGCAATGCCTGACCTCGCCGGCCTCTGTCGCCAAGCCGCATCCCTCCAGACCCGAACTGGCAGCCCTTGCTGCGCAGGATCAGCGCTTCACCAGATAGTCTGCGACTGCTGCGCGTTGTGCGTCGCTCATGTGCAGGCCCAGCTTGGAGCGCCGCCACAACACGTCTTCGGCCGTCTGCGCCCATTCGGCCTCGCACAGGTAATCGACTTCAGCCTGCGACAGCCCGGCCCCGAAGTCCTGCCCCAGGTCGCTGCGCTGTTTCGCCTGTCCAAGCCATCGAGACGCGCGCGTGCCGTAAGCGCGAGCGATCCGCAGCGCCTCGGCATCGCCCAGAAAGGCATGGCGGGCCTGCATTTGCCGCGCCAGCGCCTCTACCTCTCCCACGGCGAAATCCCCGCCCGGCAATGGTTGCGAGGTCGTCCATGCCGGTCCGACCATGGCAGTGCACCGCTCGGCGAGCATGTTCACTGCTTCCTCCGCCAGATGGCGATAGGTCGTGATCTTGCCGCCGTAGACGCTGAGCAGGGGGGCGCCCTCCTCTTCCTCGGACAGGTCGAGCCGATAGCCGCGCGTCGCTGCCTCGGGCTTGCCTGATCCGTCATCGACCAGAGGACGAACCCCGGCATAGGTCCAGACGACGTCGGAGGGCGAGATGGCTGTGGCAAAGTAACGATTCACGCCTTGGCACAGGTACGCGATTTCCTCGGCACTCGCCTCAACATGATCGAGCGGCCCCTTATGCTCGGCATCGGTGGTGCCAATCAGGGTGAAGTCCTGCTCATAAGGTATTGCAAAAAATATACGTTCGTCCGGAAGCTGGAAGAAGTATGCGAAAGGATGGTCGAACAGCTTGCGCACCACGATGTGCGAGCCGCGCACCAGCCGCATGCCGTAATCGCCCTTCTCCTTGAGCGCACCCAGCACCTTCAGCACTGCCGGACCGCCCGCATTGACCAGAGCAGCAGCGCGGAAATTGCCGGCCGGCGTTTCGATCGACCAGTGTTCTCCGTCCCGCCGCGCCGATGTCATCGGCGTGCGAGTCAGGACCGTCGCTCCGCGCTCTGTCGCATCCATCGCGTTGAGCACCACCAGCCGCGCATCGTCGACCCAGCAGTCCGAATATTCGAAGCCCGTGGCAAAGCCCTGCTTCAGCGGCGCGCCTGCCGGATGGCGGGCCAGTGCAATCGTGCGGGTCTTGGGCAGCAGCTTGCGCCCACCGATATGGTCGTAGAGCCACAGGCCCAGCCGCAGCATCCAGACCGGGCGCAGGCCCTCGACGTGCGGCAGCACGAAGCGCATCGGATGGATGATGTGCGGCGCGATCTTCCAGAGCCGCTCGCGCTCGCCAAGTGCCTCGCGGACCAGTGCGAACTCGTAATGTTCGAGGTACCGCAGGCCGCCGTGGATCAGCTTGGTCGATGCAGAAGAGGTTCGCCCGGCAAGGTCGCCTGCTTCGAGCAGCAGCACCTTTGCGCCGCGCCCCGCGGCATCGCGCGCGATGCCTGCGCCGTTGACGCCGCCACCGATCACAGCGAGGTCGAAAAAGTCGTCCACGCGCAATGCCTAGCGGAAATTACGTTTGTTTGGGAGGGTTGAGCCGCCGGAACAGCCGTCCCCGCTCGCTGTAGAGAATGAGCAGCAGCACACCGGCCCCAAGAGCGATCTGCGACACGATCAAAGGCGAAGGCGTACCATCGAAGGCCTGGCCGATAATGACCCCCAACCCGGCCCCGCCGACAAGCCGTAGTGCGGCCATCGCCGAGGCAGCGGAACCCGCAATGCGCGCGAACGGCTGCATCGCAATCGACATGAAGTTCCCGCCCATGAACGAGACCATGCACATCGAGATCATCATCAGCCCGGCGAAGCTCCAGAGGGTTTCGTTGCCCGATTCGATGATGGCAAGGTGGATCGAGGCAATGCCGATGAACACGAACATCGCCGTCTGCGAAACGCGCCGCGCTCCGAAACGTTCGACAATGCGGGAGTTCACAAAGCTCGCAACCGACATGCCTGCCGCCATTGCACCGAAGATCGTCGGGAACCACTCGCCCGCGCCAAGCGCCTCGCCGATAAGCTGCTGTGACGAGTTGATATAGCCGAGGATCACGGCCTGGACGAGTGCGCCGCCCAGCACATAGCCCATGGCTTCGCGAAGGGTCAGCGTCAGCAGCATGTTGCGCGCGATGGTGTCGAGTTCGATCGACTGGCGATAGTCCGGGTGCAGCGTCTCTGGCAGGCGGAACCAGACCCAGAGCACGACAAGGGCAGGCAGCAGGGCCATCGCTCCGAAGATCGCGCGCCAGCCGAACAAAGCCATGATACCCTGCCCCATGAGTGGTGCGAGCATGGGCACGGCCATGAACACCATGGCAATCATCGATTGCGTTTTCGCCATGCGGTCGCCTTCGAAGCGGTCACGCAGGATCGCGGCAGGCAATGTCATCAGCCCGGACGAAAAGACGCCCTGGAGAACGCGGAAAGCCAGCATCGCCGGAAAGCTGTTCGCAAAGGTGGAGAGCAGCGCCGTCACGAGGTAACCAACAAGGCACGCGAGAACCAGTGGCTTGCGCCCGAACCGGTCCGCCAATGGGCCAGAGAACAGAGCAAAGGCGCCGCTGCTCAGAAGGAACACGCCAATCACGAGTTGCCGTTCGTTCGGATTGGCAACGCCAAGCTCTGCCGCCATGTCGGACAGGGCCGGCAGCATCACGTCGATCGCCAGTGCCTGCAGCGCCATCAGCGACGCCATCATCAGCACGAACTCGACTTCATTCATGGGAAATTGGCGAGACTCGCCGGTATCGGCATTCATCGGCTGCCATTGCCGCAATGCAGCAAGGTTGGCTAGGCGCAATTAAGGGCTACAACCGCGTCATGGCCGACGAAGAGGACGACAGCGGCTCCGGGCTGCGCAAGATCATCCATGTCGACATGGATGCTTTCTTCGCCAGCGTCGAACAGCGCGACGACCCTGACCTGCGCGGCAAACCGGTCGCGGTCGGCGGAGCGAGCGGGCGCGGCGTGGTTGCTGCCGCCAGCTATGAGGCGCGCAAGTTCGGCGTCCGGTCCGCCATGCCAAGCTCGCGGGCGCTGCGACTCTGCCCTGACCTGATCTTCCGCAAGAGCCGGTTTGACGTCTATCGCGAGGTCAGCCAGCAGATCCGGGCGATCTTCCGCGACTATACCCCGCACGTCGAGCCGCTCTCGCTGGACGAGGCCTATCTCGACGTCACGCATGACCTGAAGGGGATCGGCTCCGCAACCCGCATTGCCGAGGAAATCCGCGCCCGCATCCGCGCCGACACCCAGCTCACGGCGAGCGCGGGGGTTTCCTACAACAAGTTCCTGGCCAAGCTGGCAAGCGACCAGAACAAGCCGGACGGGCTTTGCGTGATCCGCCCCGGAGAGGGCGCACAATTCGTGCAGAGCCTCCCGGTGCGGCGCTTTCATGGCGTCGGTCCGCGCGGTGCGGAGAAGATGGCGCGGCTCGGCATCGAAACCGGGGCCGATCTCGCCGCAAAGGACATCGCCTTCCTGCGCGCCAATTTCGGCTCGATGGGCGACTACCTGTTCGGCGCTGCACGCGGGATCGACCACCGCGCCGTGCGGGCCGACCGCATCCGCAAGTCGATAGGCGCCGAGCGCACCTTTCACGAGAATATCACCGAAGTGAGCGAACTGCGCGAAACCTGCGAGACGATTGCCGCGACAGTCTGGGAACGAGTCGAGGCAAACAGCGCGCGCGGCCGCACGATCACGCTCAAGCTGCGCTATGCCGACTTCACCACACTCACCCGCGCCCGTTCGGTGCGGAACTGGATCGCCGACCGCGAGCACTTTGCCTCGCTGGGCCGCGCTCTGCTCGACGATCTCATGCCCCTGCCCCAGCCTGTGCGCCTGCTCGGCCTCACGCTTTCAGGGCTGGAACAGGACAACGACAGGGCGAGCGAGGCAGACGCTCAGCTCTCTTTGCTCTGACTGGCCTTCTTCTTGTGATCGAGTGCCGCTTGCCAGATGCCAAGCCGGATCTGGGTCGGCTGAGGCAGGAGGACGGGCAGCTTGTCGAGAGCAAAGAACTCCGCAGCGATGACTTCGCGCCCATCGGGTGTGGGCTCACCCACCGCGATCCCGGCGAAAAGGACAGAGCTGTGCGGTGCGCTGGAGAGGGTCTCGTTTATCGTCGCGAGCCTTTCCAGATCCTCGATCTCCAGCGAGAGTTCTTCGCGAAGTTCCCGGCGCACCGCGTCAGCCGGATCCTCGTTCTTGCCATGCCCCCCGCCCGGCAGCGACCAGGCCGCGACGCCATAGCTATGCCTTACCAGAAGCACGCGCCCCTGCTCGTCGCGCAACACGGCGCTTACCCCGAATATCGGAATCTTGAAGGTGCGCCGGAACCAGCCCCTCACGCGAAAGGCAATCCGGTACAGTGCCCGGTGCAGCCCGGTCGGGATCAGGTGAAGCATGTTACTGGTGCCTTTGCTGTTCGCAGAAGCCGCGCAACCGGCAAATCGTTGTCGCCAGATATGGCAGCATCGAACACCGCTCGCTTGTCCGCACCGCGGATGACGAACAGGATCGCGTCGGTATCGAGGAGCGCCGGGATCGACAGCGACAGGCGGTCGAACGGCGCTTCCGGCGGCAAGGGATCGGGCGTGATCCGCAGCACCGCCTCTGTTTCGTCAACGCGAGGGTCGGCGCTGGGAAACAGCGAGGCGATGTGTCCGTCGCCGCCCATTCCCAGCCAGGTCAGGGCGAAGTGCGGCGGGCGAGCATCAGGCCGCAAGGGAACGATCGTTGCGCCGACAGGCTCGAGCGCGGCGCGGATCTTTCCGACATTGCTGGCGGGGTAATCCTCGCCCACGATCCTGTCGTCGCCGGACCAGACGGAGATGCGTTGCCAGTCGAGCGGCATTTGCGCGAGTTCGGCGATGATCGGAAACGGCGTCGATCCGCCCGGCATGTTTATGGCGATGCCTTCGGGCGTCTCTGCAAGCGCAGAGACAAGCTGGCCGGCTATCCATTGCGCGATGGCCCGGTCGTCCGCGCCTTCGATGATCTCGACTTTCGCCACGTTCTAAACCCAGTCCACTGCGCGCATGGCAATATAGGCACCGATAAGAATGAAGGCCACGCCAAGCAGCCGCCGCGCCAGCCTTGCGCGTGCATCGAGCGCGATTTGCGGATAGGCCCAGGCCGCCGCGACCAGCACTATCCCGCCCAACGCGCCGCCCGCTGCCGCAGTAATCGGGGCCTGCGCCGCAACGGCAATTCCAAACACGATGAAACGAGCCGCGTCGGTCAGCTGGTGGGCCAGCAAGGTCAGCGAATAGAGACCAAGCGACCGGTTCGGATCACGATTTCTGGCACGCGGCGCGATGACCAGGGATTCCGCTCCGGCGAACAGGACGGCCATGGCGCACAGGAACACCCGCGCGGCCGGCGCCATCAGCGGAACGATGAGTTTCGCCGCATAGCCAGCGAAGGCAGCCGTGGCGACCGACACGGCCATTGCGACAGCCAGCATGGCCCAACGTCTGCCATGCGCGTGCGAATAGTGCGCGATGGCGACCTGGTCGCGCGCGGCAAGCCCGGAAAGCAGCACGGCAATGAAGGTGAGGTAGAACGGGATCACCGGATCGCAAAAAGCCTTCCACATCTCATGTTCGGGGACTATTGGCCTTCTGGCGGCGCATCGTCCACAAGACAACCACCGTGCGGAGATACCTTGTCGTCGTATTAACCAAACATATAATTTTGAATGTCATGGAACATTCATCGCGCCTCTGCATTGGCTGAGCGCGCGGTAATACAGGCTACCGATCATGACGATTTTCGGCGAATGCGAGGCACACGGGCGGCGGTTGCCCGTCACCATAACCGGGCTTGATCGTTCGGGCTGCGCGCTTGCCTGCGATGCAAGCGACACTTTGCCCCAGGGTGTCATGGCGCTGTGGATTGGCGCGATCGGTCCGCTTGCCGCCGTCGCCATGCAGAAGGACGCGAGCCACGCCAATGCTTCGTTCGACGAACCGCTCGATCCCCGGATCCTCGATCATTTCGCGGAAGGGTGACGCTGCGCGCCAAGCGCGCTAACGCATGGCAATGACCCAGAAAGTTCCCGTACTCGTAACCGGCGGCGCCGGCTATATCGGCAGCCATGCCGTGCTCGCGCTGAAGGATGCGGGCTGGCCCGTCGCCGTCATCGACAATCTGGTGACGGGGTTTCGCTTCGCCGTTCCAGAAGAGGTTCCTTTCTACGAAGGCGACATCGCCGACGAGGCCTTGCTGGCACGCATTTTCGCCGAGCAGGGAACGCGGGCAATCATGCATTTTGCCGGCTCCGTGGTTGTGCCTGAGTCGGTTGAAGACCCGCTGAAGTACTATCTCAACAACACGGTGAAGACCCTCGCCCTGCTAGCGGCGGCCGTGGAGTGCGGCGTTCCGCACGTCATTTTCAGCTCGACTGCGGCAACCTATGGCATCCCGGACGAGTCCCCGGTTCGCGAGGATACCCCGCGCAAGCCAATCAATCCCTACGGCACCTCGAAGCTGACGAGCGAGCTGATGCTTGCAGACATCGCCGCTGCCCATCCGCTGAATTACTGCGCCCTCCGGTATTTCAACGTCGCCGGCGCCGACCCACAGGGCCGCACAGGTCAATCGACGGCCGGCGCAACACACCTCATCAAGGTCGCCGTTGAAGCGGCGCTCGGCAAGCGTGAGGCCGTCAGCGTTTTCGGCACTGACTACGACACGCCAGACGGCACCGGTGTGCGCGACTATATCCACGTATCTGACCTCGCCGCCGCTCACGTTCTGGCGCTCGAAGCGCTAATTGAAAAACCAGAACGCTCGCTCACCATGAACTGCGGCTATGGTCGCGGCTTCTCGGTTTTCGAAGTTCTCGATGCCGTTGACCGGGTGACAAACCGCAAGCTGGTTCGCCATATGGAACCACGCCGCACAGGTGACCCCGACGCGCTGATTTCCGACAATGCGCGGATCAAGGCCACCCTGCCTTGGCATCCGCAATATGCCGATCTCGACCTGATCGTGACCCATGCTTTGCAATGGGAACGCAAGCTTGGCGACATTCGACATATTGAATAGCTTTGAATTTCATTCAGGTTGCTCTCATTATTGGCCATGCCTGGCTTAGGCGCCCCAGATCTGAGACAGACCAACTAGGCGCCGATCATCATGTAAAAAGCCGGATGCTCAGAAAAGGGGGCTACCCCGGTCAGCGCTAATTCGCTCGATATCGGCACTGCGAGAGTCGCGCGAACCGTCTGCGGATACTCGCGAACAACGACTCCCTGCAATTTTCTCGCGAAATTTCAGTATAATGAATGCCTCTTGGACGCATAGCAGTATTATGTCATGTTCGAACCGATGCGCTTATCGAAAGTCCCCACTCGGACAGTGCCAAAGACCTCCAGGTCGTTCAGACGATTGCGGTTATACTCAGCGGTCCCGAGAGCCGTGTTCGAACTCGCACTTGCTCGGCTAGCGCACCGAACATTGACACCTGCGCAAATTTGCAAGCGCAATCAGGTTTTAGGCAAAGATGACGAGCAACCAGCTTTTGCTGTCTCGACTGTGGAACTGGTCGGCTGGACGATTCCGCGTGTCGCGAACAGGTTGCCTTGGCGCGCAGATTGCCTGATCCAAGCTGCGGCCGCGCAACGTTGGCTTGCAGCAAAGGGCATTAATTCTGCGATAACAATTGGCGTCGACAAAAAACCAGGAGGAGAATTTATTGCTCACGCTTGGCTCAAGTTCGGCGATCACGTTGTTACGGGCGGCAATATTTCCGGATACAATCCTCTGTTGACGCCAGACCAGACGCCGCGCTGAACTCAAATGCGCCGCGTATGTTTTCACTGACAGATTGTAGTCATAACTATTCGATAGCTTCGCATATCCGAAATGTACGGCGGGTTCTGGTGTGGCCCTGACTCGACGACCAGCCTTCCCAGCTGAGTTTCGGCCTGGCCCGAATTGCTGCGCCTGAGCGCGGTTGAAGCAATGAGCTACGTAGCGGAAAAAGGGCATTGCTTATCGAGTTTTGCCGCGAACGCCGCCGGCTCTTTTATCCAGGCGATGAGTGCGGTCGCTCCCGACTGTAGGCAAACTGCTTCTGTTCTGCAAAAGGCCGATGAGCTAGAGCGCTTCGAATGGGCAAACGGAGAAGCGACAATGGCTCTGGTACTCGCGGTACTCTGAGACACGAGCCGCAAACGCAAGTCGACTTGCTTCTCACCGCTGCATTGGGCTCCTTGCCAGTGTCCTGGCTGGACGACGCCAACGAAAAGCTGATGCGTCTTGTCGAGACCAGGATTAGCGATCACGGAATTGCCGCGTTGCTTTATGAGAACCGTCAAAAACTGATTGGCTGGCCTCACGATATTTTCGATTTCCTTCGCCGCGAAGCGCTTGGACAAGCCATGTGGGAGGCGCGCCATAAGGCCGTACTATCCGGCTTACTGAATGCAATGGCCCACACTGGGATTCGGGCGATATTGCTGAAAGGCACTGCTCTCGCCTATCTCGCATATGCCAACCCGGCTTCTCGCAAGCGCGGAGATACCGATCTGCTGGTCCAGGTCTCGGATCGAAACGATGGCCGATCAATCCTATCCGAATGCGGTTTTTTCCCGATTGAGGCAGCTCACAGCCTCGACGGCGAACAGCGTCTGCAAGAGGTCTGGGCACACGATGCCGAAGATGGTTCTCGCCACTTCATCGATTTGCATTGGCAGGTCACCAATTCGCCCTCGCTCGAAGGGATTTTACGCTTTTCAGATATTTCAGCGAATTTGCAGCCATTGCCACGTCTGTCTCCGAACGCGCAAGCTCCCGATTCGGTCTCGCTTATGATCCATGCTTGCGTTCACAGGGCGGGACACAAAGTAAGCCCTTATTTCGTCGATGGCCGCCGACTCATCGAAGGCGACCGGCTCATCTGGCTGTTCGACCTGCATCTGTTAGCGCAAGCGTTTTCGGACGATCATTGGTCTGACCTCGTCAAGCGCTGCAGCCAATTGAAAATTGGGCCTGTTTGTCACGAGGGCCTGTTGGCTGCCCGGACGCGGTTTCATACCGACGTGCCCTTTGAAGTTCTTCAAAGCCTCATCGCAGACAGCTCTGTATCAGTCGCAACAGATTATCTGATGAATGAAAGTCCGCTACGCCGCGCCTGGCTAGATCTGAGGGCAATCAAAGCCGGCCAAACCAGGCTTTCTTACCTGCTGGCAAGAATCTTCCCTCCGGCAGCTTTCATAAGAAGCAAGTATCCCAATCATGCCCACTGGCCTGTCGTACTGCTATATGCACGACGCATTGCGAGCTTGGTTTTCAGGAAGTAAGGCGACCTGTGGTCAGTCTTTTTCAGTCTTTGTCTCCAAGACTACGTCCTTGGAGGTAATGACGCGCAAAGCCTCCCCTGTCCGGACGCGGCCGAAACTGTCGGATTTGCCCTCTGGTTCAAGCACCGAGATCATGGAAGCCGATCCGAAGGAGTTGAAAAACTGATCCTTTGCAATGCTGCCAGATGGGAGCTGCAAGACCCGGCCATCAGGCAGAGTGAGTTGTTTCCAGATTATGAAGACGCGCTGGCGGCCTGCAGACACCTTGCTAAAGTATTGACCGACCAGACGCGAAGACTTTGGCAAGGTTGCGCTATTGTCATGGCCTTTCACATCCATTGGTAAAAGTGCGCGTACGCCGCTCGGGGTATCCGGTTCTATAGGTGTTTCGAGAATCGCAGGAAGAAACGTTCCACGCTTCACGAGTTCTGAAGGTAGTGGTTCTGCGGCTGGCGCGAGAGCTGGACCCGGTGCGGCATCATCGAAGACCATGAGTTCACTCGCACCTTCCAAGGAAGGCCCAGTCTCGATATTGAGAAGATCAGTCGGGCCAGGTGCTGCTAGTTCGGCCTTCGCAGGCACGTCTTCCAACATACCATACAGCTCTTGCTCAGGCGGCGCCTTCTGCGGAATGCTGCTTAGGTCTTCTGTCTCGTCAGTCCAATCAGTTCCCAGCAGTGACGATACCAACTCGTTAGATGAGGGCAGCCAGGATTCAGAGCGTATAAACGGGATTTTGAATGAGTATGGTGCATGGTTGAGGCGATAGACTATTATCAGCGCCACGCCGAGAACCAGCAGGACTGGCAGGATCATCCTAACGAATTTCAGACCTCTGGATTGAGTGTAGCTTTCCAGCTTGAAAGCATCCTGCGGTCGCGTGACGTCCTCGACCTCAAAGGACACTGCCGAAGCATCTTCAGACGCAGTGTCAGCAACAAATCTCACCTGTATCGCTGTACGCTGTGCCACTATTGCTTTCGCCTGATTCGCTGGCGGTTTAGCAGACTTATCTGCGCCTGGATGCTTGGTTGCAAGCGATTGAAGCAAGTTCGGCTCAGGAGCTGGAAGCCTACCTTTTCCAGTTTAGACGAAGTGACGTGACCCCCAGCTTTCCCCCAGCTGGGATTAGAGCCGAGCCACGTTGTTGCGCATGAGCGCGGCTGAAGCAATGGGCTGCGCAGCGGAGCCCGTAGGGCGTAGCGGAGCAGGCCATTGCTTATCGAGTTTGTCGGCGAACGCCGCTGGTGTTTCATATCCAAGGGATGAGTGCGGTCGCTCCCGATTGTAGTCTTCAACCCAGGCTGCGATCTCCACACGGGCATGGTCGATGCTGAGGAACAGCGTCTCGTTGAGAAGTTCGTCGCGCATGCGCCCGTTGAAGCTCTCGACATAGCCGTTCTGCATCGGCTTGCCCGGTGCGATGTAATGCCACTCCACGCCGAGCTCTCCGCACCATGCCAGCACGGCATTGCTGGTGAGTTCGGTTCCGTTATCGCTGACGATCATCCCCGGCTTGCCTCGCAGCGCGATCAGGTCCGTGAGTTCCCGAACGACCCTGCGGCCCGAGATCGACGTGTCCGGCACCGCTGCCAGGCACTCGCGCGTCACATCGTCGACCACGTTGAGCACGCGGAACCGACGGCCCGTCACGATCTGGTCGTGCACGAAGTCGAGGCTCCAGCGCTGGTTGGGCAGAGCCAGCACCGGAGCAGGCGCTCTGGTTCCTACCGCACGCCTGCGATTGCGTCGTCGCCTGACCTCAAGGCCTTCTTCCTTGTATAATCGCTGGGTCTTCTTCTTGTTGATCATCACGCCCTCCCGGCGCAGCAGGATATGCAATCGGCGATAGCCGAACCGGCGACGCTGGTTGGCCAGCTCGCGCAGCTTCGCTCTGAGCTCTGCATCATCGCCCCGCGTCGAACGATAACGCACGCTCTTGCGATCGGCATCGATGACACGGCACGCCCGCCGCTCGCTCATCCCGTGGCAGTCCCGGAGATAAGCGACGGCTCCTTGCTTCGCCGCGGGCGTCACCACTTTTTTGATAGAAGATCCTTCAGCGCGGCTTTGTCCAGCATCGCATCGGCCAGCAATCGCTTCAGCTTGGCCTTGGGTAGGTAGGCTGGAAAACAGCAGAACAGCGCCTCTGTGATCGCTCATCTGACCTTCGGTAAGGAGCAGTATGATGGGACGACCCAGGCCATCGCAGACGGCATGGAGCTTCGAGTTCAGCCCGCCCTTGGTACGCCCGATACGTCGGGGAACAGCCCCCCTTTTAGCAGACTGGCGGCGGTGCGGTGAGCCTTGAGGTGGGTGGCATCGATCATGATCGCGTCGGGCTCTCCGGCCTCGCCCGCCAGTTCGGAGAAGCGGCGGTTGAACACGCCCATTTTGCTCCAGCGGATGAAGCGGTTGTAGATGGTCTTGTGCGGGCCGTAGCCCTTGGGCGCATCGCGCCACATCAACCCGTGCTTGATGACGTAGACGATGCCCGACACGATCCGCCGGTCATCGACCCTCGGTATGCCATCCGATAGCGGGAAAAACGGCTCAATCCAGCGCATCTGCTCCCCATCACCGCATCTGCGCGCAAGCCTACGCAAATCAGCCGGAAAGGAATCCCTCCCGTGAGTCAGCCTCATCGAGACTTGGTATAAAGGCCCAGGTTGCGCCCGATGTAGCTCGCGCCTTTGGCCATGGCGTGGAAGCACGGCGCAGCAAGGCCGGAGCGCTGACCCTCCGGGAGATGGCGTCATGAGCGGATCAAGGATGCGGGTCGCACGAGTCTATGCCGGGATCAGCGCCGTATCGGCTGAATTTGCCGAGAATGGCATTGCGAAATTGCAAGTCAATCAGACCGATGGATACGCCTATCGCAGCATCGATGACGTCATGGCCCGATTGGCGCCGCTGCTCGTAAAACATCGCCTTTGCATTCTGCCGCGAGTGCTTGAGCGAACCACCGGCGATCGAAGAGCTGGAGACAGGTCACTGCTTTTCGGCGTTTGCATCAAGGTAGCCTTCGATATCGTCAGCGTGAGGGATGGCTCGGCCCATGTGATCGAAGCATATGGCGAAGCGCTGGACGAGGGCGACAAGGCGACTGCCAAGGCAATGAGCGCCGCGTTCAAACAGGCCATGTTTCAGACCTTCTGCATTCCGGCGCCTGAGATCGCGGATGCCGATGCCAGCAGTCCTCGCCCCGAGGTTGATATCCAGCAGCCTGATCCAGTCCAAGGCTGGGACCAATGGTCACGCGATATCCAGGATCTGATCATGGGTTGCGAGAGTGAGGATGCCATTGTCCGAGTGCAGGAAACCTACCAACCCCTGCTGAGAACTGCTTCCAGACGAAGACCCGATCTCTTTACCGCAATCGGACAAACAATGACAACGCGCAAGCAGAGCCTGCCTGGTGCGACAGTGCCGGGCCGGCAGGCCCGCGGAAACAGCAGCATGCAAGCAAAGTCGGGCAATGGGACAGCGCAATCGCATTCGGTCAATCCGGCAATTGAAGAACAGGCTCGTGACCAGACTTCTGCCTGAACGGATTGGCTCCAGGCGCGAGAAGGTGAATGGACGATCATGCCCTGCCCACCGCGCATGGGTGCGCCTCCATCATTGCTCAGTAGAGGAGTGCGAGACATTGCCAGTTGAGTGCGCCCATGTTCGCTCTGGCACCGATGGGGGCACCGGGCTCAAGCCTTCCGACCGCTTCTGTCTCAGTCTTTGCCGCGTGCATCACGCGGAACAGCACCAGATTGGAGAAGCCGCCTTTGAGCGCAAGTACAAGCTCGATCTGCTAGCGATTGCAGTAGAGTTTGCCAGACGATCGCCGCATTGGCAGAAGCTGGGCACGGATCAGCGCGGGCGATTCCAAGGATGACTCAGGTCACATCGACAAGGGACTGTGTGATCCTAGCTTGCCATCGCTCCGTTGCCCGCCGAATGGAAATTGAAAATATTGGAGTTCGCATGTTTGTGATCTTAGGCCTCAGGTCCGATAAGCGGCAGGTCCTGCTCGGAACACCATCCACCGCCCGAGAAGCGAAGACCCTGCGCGATGAGGCTCTCGAAAAGTTTGATAGTGTTGTAATCCAGGGCACCGACGGCAAGGTGATGGATTCGAGTGATCTCGATGCTTTAGTGGAAGCCGAAGACTGACATTTGATCCGAGCGCAAACGCCACACTCGCAGCCATTGGAGCGAGCGACTGACGACTCAAATGCAGTCCCAGAGAGGGCTCTCGAGTCATTCCCCCTCACCCCATTGCCACAAGCGAGCTTGGTGTTGCGGTGATGATCTGCTC
>JAGREN010000084.1:0-30141 GCA_020446505.1 Novosphingobium sp.
TGCGCGCCCTCGATCAGGCCGGGAATGTCGGCCAGCACGAATTCGCGGCCCTTGTGCTGCACCACGCCAAGCTGCGGCGTAAGCGTGGTAAAGGGATAGGCGCCGACCTTGGCCTTGGTATTGGTGACGCGGTTGATGAAGGTGCTCTTGCCTGCGTTCGGTAGGCCGACAAGACCCGCATCCGCCAGCAGCTTGAGGCGCAGCCACACCCACAGTTCCTCTGCCGGTTCGCCCGGCTGGTGCTGGCGCGGGGCGCGGTTGGTCGAGGTCTTGTAGCTGGCATTGCCGCGACCGCCCATGCCGCCTTCGAGCATGGTGACGCTCTGGCCTGCCTCGATCAAGTCGGCGAGCACTGTCTCGCGGTCCTCGTCGAGGATCTGGGTTCCGACCGGAACGTCGATTACAAGATCGTCGGCGGACGCGCCGGTGCGGTCCTTGCCCATGCCATGCCCGCCGCGCTTCGCCTTGAAGTGCTGGGTATAGCGAAAGTCGATCAGCGTATTCAGCCCGGCGATGGCCCGGAAAATGATGTCGCCGCCACGCCCGCCGTTGCCGCCATCCGGCCCGCCGTACTCGATATATTTCTCGCGCCGGAAGCTGACCGCCCCCGGCCCGCCGGCGCCGGAGCGAATGTAGATCTTGGCCTGGTCTAGAAAATGCATGGCGGGGTTCTAACGGCAAAAGAGCGAATTGTCCCGCAAGTGCTGCGGGGGATGCGAAACGGAGGAACTGACTGGTCCAGTGTGGCGGAAATGTCCGCAGGACGAGCCGAGAACGGTGCCTTGCGAGACCCGGCGCGCAGCGGCCATTCAGGCCGTGAGCACCGGAAGCGCAGCAAGGTTTCGTTCGCAGGCCGTCATGGGGACATTTACGGTATACTGGTGGAGCCGAGGGGGATCGAACCCCTGACCTCGTCATTGCGAACGACGCGCTCTCCCATCTGAGCTACGGCCCCGTTCCAGTTTACGGCGTAACGGGGACAGTTCCCCAGCCACGCGAGCGGCTGCCTTAGCGAAGTGGCCCGAGCCTTGGAAGAGCAAAATTCCCCTACCTCACCAAACGAAATGCCCGGCGTGTTCTAGGGCACGCCGGGCACGTCAGACTTGCCAATTCGGAACAAGTCCTAATCGCGGCTGCCCATGAAGCTGAGCAGGAACTGGAACATGTTGATGAAGTCGAGGTAAAGGCTGAGCGCGCCGAGCACGACGGCCTTGCCCGCGAAATTGGTTCCGGCAAGCTGGTAGTACTGCATCTTCAGGCGCTGCGTATCGTAGGCGGTGAGGCCCGCGAAGATCAGCACGCCGAGGGCGGAGACAGCCAGCTGCAGCATGGTCGACTGCAGGAAGATGTTGATCAGCATCGCGACCAGCAGGCCGACCACGCCCATGATCAGGAACGAGCCCATGCCGGACAGGTCCTTTTTGGTGGTGTAGCCCACCAGGCTCAGGCCCGCGAAGGCCGCTGCCGTGGCGAAGAAGGTCGTCGCGATCGACTGTCCGGTGTAGACGAGGAAGATCGTCGACATCGACAGGCCCATCAGCGTCGCGAAACCCCAGTACATCAACTGAAGCGTGCCCGTGCTGAACTTGTTGGCGCCGAAGCTCATCGCAAAGACGATGGCCAGCGGCGACAGGATGATGATCCACGACAGAATGCCGCCGCCCATCATGATCGAGGCAGCCATGCCCGAACGCGCGAACAGCAGCGCGACGATTCCCGTCAACAGGACGCCGGAAGCCATGTAGTTGTAGATCGAAAGCATGTGCTTGCGCAGACCGGCGTCATATCCGGCCCGGCTGGCAGCGGTGCCGCCAAGTCCGGTTGACGCTCCAAAGCCCGAGCGCGGGGTCTGGGGGTCATTCCAACTAGCCATGTCAAACTCCTGTGCGACCACACGCGGAAATGCGGTGGCTCGTGCGAAGCAATATCGCGATAAAATGCCAGAATTTCAAGGCAAACCGGGTTAACACCTGTAGCAAAGTGTAACGTTTGATACGGCTCTCAACCAGCTGAATCCCTTGACATTTCCGCGCTGCGATCACGCGCGGCGCGCAGCGTGGCGTTTACCAGTCGCATCAGTGCGCCATCGGCATCGAGCACATCGAGCCCGGCCCGCGTTGTCCCGCCGGGACTTGCCACCCGGTCCGCCAGCTCGCCGGGAGCGAAGGGCGAACTGGCCGCAAGCAGGGCCGCGCCCTCGGTCATGGCGAGCGCGAGCTTTTGCGCCTGACCGGCTTCCAGCCCCAGATCCGCGCCTGCCAAAGCCAGCGCGTCGATGAAGCGATAGACGAAGGCCGGGCCCGAGCCGGTCAGCGCCGTCACCGCGTCGAACAGGCTCTCGTCGATCCACAGCGGGGTGCCGAGCGGCTCCATGAAGGCGGTGAGCTTCGCGCAGGCCGCATCGTCCAGCCCCGTTGCCGCGAGAGCGACTGGCGACTTGCCAATTGCCGCAGCGAGGTTCGGCATGATCCGCACATGGCCCGCCGCGCCGGGAAACAGCCGCGCCAGTGTCGCCAGTTCCACGCCGGCAAGGATCGACAGCACCCGCGTGTCCGCTCCCGCCAGATGGGCCAGAGACGGCGAGACTTCAGCGATCATCTGCGGCTTTACGCCAAGCAGCAGCACGTCCGGCGCGCTCGCTTCGGACGCATCGCGCAACAGCGTCACGCCTTGCGGAGCGGCTTCGAGCACCGGATCGACCACCGTCACCCGCGCGGGATCGAGGCCGCCTGCCAGCCATCCGGCCAGCATTGCCCCGCCCATGTTGCCGCACCCGACAATGACGATCGATTGCGGCCAGCGGTCTGCCATGCTTCAGGCCTCTCCCGCCGCGTCGACGAGCGCAGCGGCCAGAGCATCCTTCGGAGACTTGTCACCCCACAGGATGAACTGGAACACCGGATAGAACCGGTCGCATTCTTCCAGCGCGGCCTCGACGATGCATTGCGCCTGGCCGGGGCTGAGCAGGCCGTCATCGCCCAGCATCAGGCCGTGGCGGAACAGCAGCACGCCGCCGTTCGACCAGACGTCGAAATGGCCGAGCCAGAGTTGTTCGTTGATGAGCGCCAGTGCCTCGAACACGTCGGCGCGCTTCTTGTCGGGCACGCGCACGTCGGGAAGGCAGAGCAACTGAAGCACATGGTCTTCCGCGCGCCAGATCGCCTGGAACTGGTATGTGGTCCAGCTTCCCTTGATCTCGGCGGAAATCTCGTCCTCGCTCAGATATTCGAACTGCCAGCCGCGCGCGCCGAACAGCGATGCCAGCATCTCGACCGGAGCGGCCTCGTCTTCGCGATCGATATCGTCTTCACCGGGTCTCATCGGCTTGGGTATTTCCTTCATGTGTCGAGGTGCTGGATGCGCCGAACCGGCGGTGAAGCACAATCGAGGCCCCTGCAAAGCCTGCGCAAAACCAGACAAGCCTGTTTACATGGTGTGGAAAAGGACCGGATAACCGTCTTCCGCCGGTTCGGCGGCAAGCTGCGTTCCAGCTCATTTTCCGAGTTCGTCGACTACCTCACCTGCAGGGCTGGTCCAGATGTAGGGGCCTGACAGCCCAGCCTTCTTGAGGGAATCGATGAAGGCATTGGCTTCCTTCGCCGACGCAAAAGGCCCGGTCAGCAGGCGATTCGTCTGGTTCAGGCGGGCCGAATAGGGTTTTTGCCCCTTGAACTGGGCCGCATTGGCCTTTTGCAGCCGCCGCCAGTCGTGAGTGAGGGCGGCCAGCTTCTGGCCGATACCGAGTTGCACCCAGATCCGGCTGGGTTGGCTCGGAGCCTGCTTTTTCGGTTCCGGCTCCGGCTTCGCCTCTGGCTTGGGTTTCGGCTGTGGGCGCTTCGGCTCGATCTTGCGGATATCAACCGAACCAGCTGCGGGACTGACTACCGTCGTCGGCTTGCCGAGATCGGCAAACATCGCTCCGAACGAAGGCTGCGGCGCGGGCTGGGGCGCAGAGGCCGACACTGCGACGGGCGCCGGGGCCGCTGCGGGCGCCTGATCGCTCGTCGAAGAAGCAGGCAGGCGAGCAAGGTCGAACCCTGGTGCAGGTGCGGCAGCGGGCGAGGTGGAAGCCACAGAAGGCGACGGCGCTCTTGCCGCCGGAGTCGGCGGTGCGGCCTGAGCCATCGCTACCTGTGCAAGCGCGGTGGAAGGTGCATCGGTCGGTGCCGCGGCTTGTACCACACTCGTGGTCCTGGCCGGAACGGGCTGAGGTGCCGGGCGCGGTGCGGGCGTGGGCGCGGGTTCGGGCTGGCGTTGGCCGCTCATGATCTCCGCGACCTTGGGGACCGACGCTTCGCGAGCCATCGTAAACCCTGTCTCGTTTTGCTCCGTGTCCTCGCGTGCAGGCTTGGGCTCAGGGGGAGCGACGCGACTTTCATTGCGCGACGCCTGCGCCAGCCTTTCCTGCCGGCGCTTGTCGTCGAGCGCCAGTTTCGCCTCGCGCCGCGCCTTGGCCTCGGCTTCCTTCGCCTGTTGACGCGTCGAACGCGAGGACGTCGCGCCGCTGGACGTGCCGCTCGCGCCCAGTGGCTTGCCGGCAGGCACCAGGGCAGTGCCTGCATCCCGACCCGGCGCGGACTGCGAAAGTGCCGCTATCCGCGTATCATCCCGGCCAATCGCCGATGCACGAGGGAAGACGCCGAGATTTGCGGCAGCCGCCTGCTGGGCACGGGTAAGGCGCGGCATATATTGCAGATAAGGCGTGATCCCGTCCGCCAGTGTGCCCGGAAGCAGCGTCTTGACGATCCGGCTCGCTTCCTTGCCCTGCCCAAGGATCGCAAGGCCGAAAGCGCGCGCGCGCCACGCTGGCTTGTCCTGCTTCTTCAGCAAGGGCAGCAGCGTCTTTTCCATCGATTCGCCATCTCCGGCGATCGCCTGACTGATAGCCAGCCGCCGGGTTACCTCGTCCCGGTCGTCTCCGGTTGCCGCCGCCTGCGAATAATAGCGTTGCGCCGTCAGCGGGTCGCCGATCAGGTCATAGGCCAGGCCGCGGTCCGAGGCGATCGACTGGGCCGGGGCACCGGCTGCCTGGGCCTGCGCGAACAGGGGAATGGCCGCTGCGGCATCGCCTTGCCGAACCAGGGCTCCTGCCAGTCCGGCAAGCAATCTCGGATTGGTGGGCGCCAGCGCCTGCCCGCGCTTGAAGAAGCCAACCGCCGCCTCGAAATCGCCGAGCTTGCTGGCGGCAATTCCCGCATCGGTAAGGGCATCGACATTACGCGGATCGCGGCTGAGCCGCGACAAGGCCGAACTCAGTTCGAGCGCCTCACGGCTGGGCAGCGCCTCCTGCGTCGTCTGCGCCACGGCATCGCCGGACGAGAACGCAAGTCCGAGCATCGCGGCCAGAGCCGCCGAGAGAATCGGTGATCGCGCCAGGGGCAATCGAGGTGGGTTGGGCTTTTTCAACAGCATCGTCGGTCCAGGCAGTCGCACACCTTTGCGCGCGCATCCAGCCTGCGCTTCGTCATGGATCACGCAAACTGAACGAAGGCGTAACGCGCGCGAAGGTGCAGCCCGGCCGACCTACTGGTTGTTCTGGCGGCCGAGGAAGCGAGGAATGCTGATCGAAGATGAGCTTTCGTCTTCCCCCTCGCCTTCGCTTCCCGCCTTGCTACGCGACAGATTCGCCATTCGCTCGAACAGGGTCGTGCCCGATGCCGGCGCAGGACGCGCTGGCGGCTCGCCGGTTCCGAGTGCCGCAGGCGGTGGTGCACCGGCATCATCGCCATGCAGCCGCTCGATCTGCGCAGACACAGGCGCGTCTTCCGAAGCGAGGCGGTCTGCATCGAGAAGCAGTTCGTCCTGCTGCCCCTTGGGCGGTTCGGCGTTTTCTTCGGGCGCTGCATCGACCTGCTCGAGGCCGAGATCGAGCGGTTCCTCGCGAGGACGGCCCATTCCGGCAAGGCTGGCATAGGCGCCTTCCGAGCCGCCTGATTCGTCGGCCGATGACTGCTCTTCATCGGCAGTCTCCGCCACGACGTCGTCGGTCTCTTCCGCACCAAGGTCCATCGGCGGCGTGCCGAAATCGATCGGACGCGGTCCATCGTTAGCCGCAGGAGCAGGGCTTTCCGGCTCCGCGCTGGCTGCTGCTGCCTCTGGCGCTTCATCGGCCTGACCGAGATCGAGCGGGGCTGGTTCCGGCGCGGATGCGAGCGGCATGGGTTCGACGGGCGCTGGCGCTTCGGCCGGCGCCGGCTTTGCTGCGCTCGGCAGGACCGGACCGCGTGCGCGACCGAGGCTGAGCGGACGTGCCGCTTCCTGCGCCTGTTCGGCGCTCTGTTCGATGCCTGTCGCGACGACGGAAACGCGGATCTTGCCTTCGAGGCCCGGATTGAAGGCCGAACCCCAGATGATGTTGGCGTTTTCATCGACCAGTTCGCGGATGTGGTTGGCCGCTTCGTCGACTTCGAGCAGCTTCATGTCCTCGCCGCCGATGATCGAGATGATGACGCCCTTGGCGCCCTGCATCGACACGCCGTCGAGCAGCGGGTTGGCAATGGCCTTCTCGGCGGCTTCGAGCGCGCGGTTCTCGCCCTCGCCCTCGCCGGTACCCATCATCGCCTTGCCCATCTCGCCCATGACCGAACGCACGTCGGCAAAGTCGAGGTTGATGAGGCCGGGCATGACCATCAGGTCGGTGATCGAGCGCACGCCCTGCTGGAGGACTTCGTCGGCAAGCTGGAAGGCTTCCTTGAAGGTCGTCTCGGCCTTGGCGATCAGGAACAGGTTCTGGTTGGGAATGACGATCAGGGTATCGACGTGCTGCTGCAGTTCCTCGATGCCCGCTTCGGCAGCGCGCATGCGGCGGGTGCCTTCGAAGAGGAACGGCTTGGTCACGACGCCGACTGTCAGCACGCCCTTGTCGCGCGCGGCCTTGGCGATGATCGGGGCAGCGCCAGTGCCGGTGCCGCCGCCCATGCCGGCAGCGATGAACACCATGTGCGTGCCTTCGAGGATGCGGTCGATCTCGGCCAGCGTCTCTTCGGCGGCGGCACGACCCACTTCGGGACGCGAACCAGCGCCGAGGCCCTGCGTAATGTCGGGGCCGAGCTGGATGCGTTGTTCGGCGATCGAATTGTTGAGCGCCTGGGCGTCGGTATTGGCGACGACGAAATCGACGCCCTCGATCTTGGTTTCGATCATGTTGGCGATCGCATTGCCGCCCGCACCGCCAACGCCGATGACGGTAATGCGCGGCCGCAGTTCCTCTATCGACGACGGCCCAAGGTTGATGCTCATTTCAGTCTCCTGACAGGGGTATGCATGCGACAACACCCGATCTGCGATGATTGCACGCTTGCTTGCGGCGAATCAAAGCAGCCGCGGGCGTTGTCCACAGCGTGAATCTCGGGGAATGTGCGTAGCGGGACGCCATCAGAAATAGTCCCTGAAGGCGCGCCACATGCGCGTGGTGATGCTCATGCGACCGAAACGCGACGTGTCCTGGTATTTCGCGCCATAGGTGCGCACGTCGATGGGATCCGCGTCGGCATAGAGGACGAGGCCCGCGAGCGTCGCGAAACCAGGTTTGACATGGGCATCGGCTAGACCCGCAAGGTGAGGCACCCGGCCGATCCTGACCGGCTTGGCGAGCGCGGACTGCGCGAAATCGGCAAGGCCGACCAGTTCGGACCCGGCCCCTGTGAACACGATCTGCTGACCGCGCTTTTCCCCGAAATCCAGCGACTTGAGTGCCTTGTTGACCTCGTCCATCAGTCGCCCGAGCTGCGCCGTGATGACGCCGACCAGTTCGGCGCGGGGTATCCGGTTCTTGTCGTCGGCATGGCGCGCCGGCGGGCCGCTGCTCTCCTCGCCCGGCCCGTCGACCGGGATCATCTCGCGATGGTCGGCCGGACTGGCGATGGCCGAGCCGTTCACGCATTTCAGGCGCTCGGCCTGGAAGCGACGGATGCCGAAGGCCGAGGCGATGGCATCGGTGATCGCGCCCGAACCGGTCGGGATCGAGGCAAGGCCCACGATCATGCCGTCGGCATAGACCGCGACATTGGTGACGTCCGCGCCGAATTCGACCAGTGCCACGCCAAGGTCGCGTTCTTCCTGCGACAGGCAGGCGAGCCCGGCGGCGACCGGCGAGCCGATCACGCCCTCGACTTCGAGGTGCGCGTTCTGCACCGCCTCGGAAAGATTGCGCAGCGGCGCGCCGTCCGCGAGCACGACATGGATGTCGACCGCCAGCCGCTCGGCATGCAGGCCGACCGGATCAGCGACCCCGTGCGCGCCGTCGAGCGTATATTGCGCAGGCTGGGCGTGAAGCACCGCGCGCCCGTCGGGCTGTATCGATTCGCGCGCCGAGGCAAGCAGATGGTCGACATCCTCCTGCTCGATCCGGCGACCGCCGATGTCGATCTCCACCTTGAACTTCTTGCTGGCAAGGCCCGCGCCGGAACAGCCGATCCACACCCGCGAGACCGAATGGTTGGCCATGCGCTCCGCCCGCTCCACCGCGTCGCGCACGGCATGGGTCGCCTCGCGCATGTCGGTGATATAGCCGCGGCGGATGCCCTGGCTGGCCCGGTGCGCCGAACCGAGCACCATCATCTCGCCCGTCTCGGTCAGCCCGGCGACGATGGCGGAGATGCGGAACGAGCCGAGATTGACGGCTCCGAACACGCGAGTGACGCGCTGACTGGCCATGGTTCACTCTGCTCCCTTGCTGGTAGCGGCTTCCGGATCTTCGATGGTGTTGTCGCGCTTGCGGAAATAGTAGCGGTTGGCCGAGCGCATATCGAACGAGGCGACCTTGCCGCCGAGCAGGCGGTTGGTGCCGTCCATCCGCGCGAACGTCACCAGCGCCGAGCCCGATTCCTTCTCGCCCTCGGGCAGGGCCAGCACCTGATCGGTCTTGAAAGTGAGGTTCCAGCGGCGGTTGCCGATCCACTCCGCCTCGCGCACCTGCGGCCGCAGGGCCGGGGCGGCATCGAGCAAATGGCCAAGCTGTTGCACCTGCTTGCTCGCGCCGGGGCCGGAAACGATCAGTTTGCCCTTCGCCCGCGCATTTGAAATCGGTTCGAGCTCGTTGCCTTCCGCATCGATCAGCACCAGCCGGTCCGCCTTGCGCAGCACCGCGTGCGGCTCGCGTTCGACGATGTCGATCACCAGCGTATCGGGAAGCTGGCGCGAGACGCGCGCATCCTTGACCCACGACAGCCCGAGCAGATCTTCGCGAAGACCCTCGATATCGACCATCGGCATGGCCCGGTCGCGCTGCGCCAGCGCCCGCTCGTAAACCTTGAGCTCGTTGAGGTTGTTCACCCCGCGCACATCGACACGGCGCACTTCAAACCCCACATCGCCCGCGACGGCGGCCAGTTGCTGCCCTGCCAGGGTCGGTACGCCTGCCATCGAGGCCGCAATCCATGCCAGCGCCACTGCGCCGCCGAGGATCATCGCCATGAACACCCGTTGCAGGGTCTCCTCGCCGATCGGCACCCATGCCATCACGCTGTCGAAGGCCGAGCCGGTGCGTGCCTTGGCCTGCCGCACCTTGCGCGCCTTGCCCTGCGATGCGGCGCTGCGCCGCGCGCTCTTGCCCTTGCGCCGGATCGTCTGGCTCATGGTTTCGCGCCTCCTTTCGCTTTCGCGTCCGCGAGCGCCTCGGCGATTATCGCCTCGACCAGATCGGGATAGTCCATGCCGCAATGCTTCGCCTGTTCAGGCACGAGGCTGAGCGGGGTCATGCCCGGCTGGGTGTTGGTTTCCAGCACGAACAGACCTTCGACCCCGCGCTCGTCATCCCAGCGGAAATCGGTACGGCTGGTGCCGCGACAACCGAGCAGCCGGTGCGCGCGCAGGGCGAGATCCTTGCACGCCTGCGTGATCTCGTCAGGCAGGTCGGCCGGGCAAACATGCTCGGTCATGCCGTCGGTATATTTCGCGTCGAAATCGTAGAACCCGCTCTTGGGCTTCAGTTCGGTGACCATCAGCGCCTTGTCTGCCAGGACCGCGCAGGTCAGTTCCTTGCCGCGGATGAAAGGCTCGGCGAGCAGGTGATCGAACTCCTGCCACGGCCCCTTGGCGTCCTTGCGGATCGGATTGCCGTAATTGCTGGTGTCGGTGACGATGGCGACGCCGACCGACGAGCCTTCGTTGACGGGCTTGAGCACGTAGGGCCGCGCCAGCGGATCGCGTTCGTAGAGTTCCTCGCTCTGGACGATGCGGCCGCCGGGCATGGGAATGCCGTGAGGCACCAGCGCCTGCTTGGTCAGTTCCTTGTCGATGGCGATGACGGAAGTCGCGAGGCCCGAATGGGTGTAGGTCAGACCCATCAGGTCCATCATGCCCTGCACCGTCCCGTCCTCGCCGGGGCAGCCGTGCAGCGCATTGAACACGACATCCGGCTTGGCTTCGGCAAGGCGCTGCGCGACGTCGCGGTCCATGTCGATGCGGGTGACGCGGTGGCCCTTCGACTCGAGCGCCTGGGCGACGCCCTCACCGCTCATCAGCGAGACCGGCCGCTCGTTCGACCAGCCGCCCATCAGCACGGCGACGTGTAGCTTACCGAGGCTCATTTGCGACCCACCCTCTGAATTTCCCATTCCAGTTCCACGCCCGAATTGGCTTTCACCTTCTGGCGCACCTGCTCACCCAGTTCCTCGATCTCGGCGCTGGTGGCCGAACCCGTGTTGATGAGGAAATTGGTGTGTTTCTCGCTCACTTGAGCGCCGCCAAGCGTCATGCCCCGGCACCCTGCCCGGTCGACCAGTTCCCACGCCTTTTCACCCGGCGGATTCTTGAAGGTGGAGCCGCCGGTCTTGGTGCGCAGCGGCTGCGAGGCTTCACGGCTGGCGGAGATGCGGTCCATCTCGGCCTGGATGTCGTCGGACTTGCCGGGACGCCCCCTGAACCGCGCCGCAACGACGATTGCACCTTCGGGCAGGCTGGAATGGCGATAGGTATATTCGAGATCGGCAACCGGCAGCGTGACCAGATCGCCACTGCGCAAAACCACGTCGCAATCGACGAGAATATCCTTCACCTCGCCGCCGTAGGCCCCGCCGTTCATGCGCACGAAGCCGCCGACCGTGCCGGGGATCGAACGCAGGAATTCCAGCCCCGCGATCCCGGCATCGCGGGCGGTCGAGGACACCAGAATGCCGCTCGCCCCGCCGCCGCAGTCGAGCGAGAGCTCGTCGGTTTGCGAGACCCTGGCGAAGGCCTTGCCCAGCCGCACGACCACGCCCGGCACCCCGCCGTCTCGCACGATCATGTTGCTGCCAAGGCCCAGCGCCATGACCGGGGTCGAGGGGTCGAGGTCGCGCAGAAAGCTCTGCAGGTCGGCAAGGTCGCTCGGCTCGAACAGCCAGTCCGCCGTGCCGCCCGACTTGAACCACACCAGCGGCGCAAGCGGCGCGTCGGCGGTCAGCTTGCCGGCAACCTTGGGAAGGGCATCGGCCATCATGCCGCCCTCCGCTGCGCGATCGCTTCGGCAAGGCCCGCTGCCCACTTGGTGATGTCGCCAGCGCCGAGGCAGACGACCAGATCGCCTTCCCTGACGACGGGAGCGAGCGCGTCGGCTAGCGCATCCGGACCCGCGATGGTCTGCGCGGCGCGGTGGCCGCGTGCCTTGAGCCCCGAGACAAGCGCTTCCGCATCCGCGCCGGGGATCGCTTCCTCGCCAGCGGCATAGACCGGCGCGACATAGACCATGTCGGCATCGTTGAAGGCGGTCTGGAACTCGTCCATCAGGTCGCGCAGGCGGGTGAAGCGATGCGGTTGCGCGACTGCGATGACCCGGCCGGTGCCGCCTTCGCGCGCGGCGGACAATACGGCGCGGATCTCGACCGGGTGATGCGCATAGTCGTCGATCACCATGGCGCCTGCCACTTCGCCGACCTTGGTGAAGCGCCGCTTGACCCCGCTGAAATGCGCAAAGCCGGAGCAGATTACCGCGTCGGGGCACCCCATCTCGACCGACACCGCAACGGCAGCGAGCGCGTTCTGGACGTTGTGGCGGCCCGGCATCGGCAGCTCGATCCCCTCGATCCGCCGCATCCCGCCATCCCGCTCGCGGATCACCGCATCGAAACGGTTGCCGCCGGGATAGGACGTCACGTTCTCGCCGCGAACGTCGGCCTGAGCAGAAAAGCCGTAGGTGATGACCCGCCGGTCGCGTACCTGCGAGATCACGTTCTGCACTTCGGGATGATCGAGGCAGAGCACTGCTGCCCCGTAGAACGGGACGTTCTCGATGAATTCGACGAATGCCTTCTTCACCCCGTCGAAGTCGCCGTAGTGGTCGAGGTGTTCGGGGTCGATGTTGGTGACGACCGCAATGGTGCCGTCGAGCCGCAGGAAGCTGCCGTCGCTCTCGTCGGCCTCGACCACCATCCAGTCGCTCGCGCCGAGGCGGGCGTTCGAGCCGTAGCTATTGATAATGCCGCCGTTGATGACCGTCGGATCGATCCCGCCTGCATCGAGCAGGCAGGCAATCATCGAGGTCGTCGTGGTCTTGCCATGCGTGCCTGCCACCGCGACGGTATTCTTGAGCCGCATCAGTTCGGCCAGCATCTCCGCCCGGCGCACCACCGGAATACGCGCTTCGAGCGCGGCGGCGACTTCGGGATTGGTACGCCTCACGGCTGTCGAGGTAACGACGACCGCCACGCCTTCGACATTCTCGGCGGCATGGCCGATCTTCACCGGGATGCCGCGCTCGCGCAGCCCTTCGACGACATAGCCCTCGGCAATGTCCGAGCCCTGCACCGAATAGCCAAGGTTGTGCATCACCTCGGCAATGCCCGACATGCCGATCCCGCCGATGCCGACGAAATGGATCGTGCCGATGTCGGTGCCTACGCCTTTCATGACGCGTCGTCCCTGGCAAGAGCGGCCGAGCCATGCGGGCGCGGTTCGCCCACTCCGACCCGGATCACGTCCATCAGCGGTTCCCCGCCAAAACTTTCGACGAGGTCGGCCAGATCGCTTGCGGCGTTGGGATAACCGCAGTTCCATGCGGCATGGGCGGCATTGCCGAGCGTCTCGGGATGCATCGCCATGGCCTGAATCTGCTTGGCCAGTTCGGCGGCGGTGAACTTCTCCTGCCGCACCGCGCGCGCGCCGCCTGCCGCGACGATCTCGCGCACATTGGCGGCCTGATGATCGTCGGTGGCGATGGGCAAGGGAATCAGGATCGCGGGCCGACCCACAGCGGTCAGCTCGGCGATGGTCGAGGCGCCTGCCCGCCCGATGAACAGGTGCGCATCGGCAAGGCGGCTCGCCATGTCCTCGAAATAGGTGGCCAATTCGGCGGGGATCTCGTGATCGGCATAGCGTTTGCGTACCGCCTCGATGTCCTCGGGGCGGCATTGTTGCGTGACCTGCAGGCGCGAACGCAGGGCCAGCGGCAGCATGGCGAGGCCATCGGGCACCACTTCGGACAGCACCCTTGCGCCTTGGCTGCCGCCGGTCACCAGGATGCGGAACGGGCTGTCCTGCGTGAAGGTCGGGAACGGGCGGTCGCGCAGGGCCAGGACTTCCGCGCGCACCGGATTACCGACCAGCGTGACCTTGTCCGCGTACTTGTCGGCAAGGCGGTCCACCCGGCTGCATGAGGTTGCGATGGCATCGACAC
Source organism: Novosphingobium sp. (assembly GCA_020446505.1). Classification (GTDB taxonomy): domain Bacteria; phylum Pseudomonadota; class Alphaproteobacteria; order Sphingomonadales; family Sphingomonadaceae; genus Novosphingobium. The sequence goes on from JAGREN010000084.1 coordinate 13,592, forward strand.
GGCCTGCAAGGAACCTGTTCACCCGGCCCAGCACCGCGTTTTGCTCGTGGATCACGCTCGGCACCCCTGCCGAAGTCGCTGCCAGCAGTGCAGGCAAGGCGGGATAGCCGCCGAAGCCGACCACCGCACTCGGCTCGAAACTTTCGAACAGACGCAGCGCCATCGCGCGGCCCTGCCAGATGGCGCGCAGGCCGCTGATCCAGCTCAGCGGGTTCATGCCCTGCAGGCGACCGGCAGGCAGGACGTGTGCCGTCAGCGAGGCAGGCTTGCCGGGAATGGCCGCGCCGCGCTCGTCGGTAATCAGCGCGACATGATGGCCGCGCCGCTCAAGTTCGGTGGCAAGCGCGAAGGCCGGGATCAGGTGTCCCCCCGTGCCGCCCGCCGCGAGCACGAAATGGCGAGAAGCCGAAGTCATCGCCCGTCTCCTGTGGGAGGAAATACATGGCCGTCCTTGCCCAGAAAGGGATTGCGGCGGGTGATCGCCAGCAACAGCCCGACGCACAGGCACAGCGAAATGGTCGACGAACCGCCGTAGCTGACGAAAGGCAGGGTCATGCCCTTGGACGGGAACAGTTGCAGGTTCACCAGAATGTTGATGAAGGCCTGACCGCCAAGCTGGCTCAGCAAGCCAGCCCCGGCGAGCACGGTGAACAGGTCTTCCTCGTCGAGCAGCCGAAACAGGCCGCGCAGTAGGATCGCGAAATAGATGACGACGATCACCGCGCAGGCGATCAGGCCGAATTCCTCGCCGATCACCGAGAACACATAGTCGGTATGCGCCTCGGGCAGGGAGTACTTGCGCGCGCCCAGCCAGAAGCCGGTGCCGGTAAAGCCGCCGTTGAGCAGGGTGCGCTGCGCCAGATCGACCTGGTCGAAAGCGGTGCCGCCGCCAAGGAACGCGTCGATGCGGTGGCGCGCATTGTCATAGAGCAGGTAGGTGGCCGACAGCGCGAAGGCTCCCGCCGCCCCGATCACGGCGATTTTCCTGAAGGACATGCCTGACAAAAGGATCAGTACGAACCAGGTTCCGCCAAACAGGATGGTCGAGCCGAAATCCGGCTGCAGCATCAGCAGCAGGGCGACCAGCCCCATCAGGACAACGCTGAGTTCGATGACCGGCAGTTCGGGATCGCGCGCACGCCATGAGAGAATCCAAGCCAGGATAATCGGAAATCCGGCCTTGAGCAGTTCGGCAGGCTGCAGCGAAAAGCCCAGCCTGATCCAGCGCCGGGCACCGTTCACTTCCGCGCCGATTACGGGCACGAGCAACAGCAGGAATATCGATACCGCCGCGATCAATATGCCGATGCGGCGCGCCGTGACCTTCTTGACCTGCGAGACGCCGAGCATCACCGCGAGGCCGAGAAACTGCCAGCGCAGGTTGAGCAGGAAGAAGTGCAGGTCGCTCAGGTTTTCCGCATCGGTCGAAAGCCGGCGGGCGCTGGCAGGCGATGCCGCCGCGACGGCCGCCGCGCCGATTGCCATCAGGATCAGCACCATGAACAGCAAGGGCCGGTCGATCTCGCGCCACCAGATCGCAAGTTCGCTGCGCCGGTTGCGGCGATAGCGTTCAGCCGCCTGACCGCCCGGAGCGGGAAATTCCGGCGTCGCAGGTCCGTGAGTAGCCATTATCCGCGCTCTCCTGCCGGATCCTGCGGCGCCAGCAAGGCTTCCACGATCTGGCGAAACTGGTCGCCCCGCGCCTCGAAATCGCGGAACTGGTCGAAACTCGCGCAAGCTGGCGAGAGCATCACGACGTCGCCCGGCTGCGCCGCCGCCATCGCCTCCCGCACGGCATTGGCAAGCATCTCGCTGCGACTGACACGAGTGTAGGGCGCGAGGATCTCGGCAAACAGCGGACCGGCATCGCCGATCGTATAGGCCGCCGCGACATTGCCGAACCACGGCTTGCACTCGTCGAGCGTCTCGCCCTTGGGCAGACCGCCAACGATCCAGTGAATGCGCGGGTTCGGGTTCGGCGGAAAGGCGGCAAGGGCGGGAGCGACAGAGGCGGGATTGGTTGCCTTGCTGTCGTTGATATAAAGCACGCCGTTCGCTTCGGCGACGCGCTCCATGCGATGGGTAAGGCCACGGAAAGTCGGCAGCGCGCGCTCCCACTGGCTGCGCGAAAGACCGAGGGATTCGACAATTGCGACGGCCACGGCGGCGTTCTGGAGATTGTGCGGTCCCTGCAGCGACGGCCAACCCGGCTGCAACGCAACGAGATCGTGCCCATCGACGACCTCGCACCGCCTGAGATCGGTGCGCTGAAGCTGCTTGCGCGCAATCGAGGCCGTTTCCGCATCGCCCGTGCCGAACACGGCGACGTGTCCCGGCCCCAGCATGTCGAACAGCCGCTCCTTGGATGCGACATATCCGGCAAAATCGTCGTAGCGATCGAGATGATCCGGCGTGATGTTGAGCAGCGCCGCGACCTCGCAATCGAGCGAGAAGGTCAGGTCGATCTGGTAGCTCGACAGTTCGAGCACATAGACGCCCCCCGGTCCGAGCGGCTTTTGCGACAGGATCGGCACGCCGATGTTGCCGCCGACCGTCACCGGAACTGCCGCGCTGCGCAGCAGGTGCGCGACGAGCGAAGTCGTCGTCGACTTGCCGTTGGTGCCGGTGATGCCGACAACGCGGTTGGCGGGGAGATCGGCGCGGGCACGGGCAAACAGCTCGATATCGCCGATCACCGGCACGCCAGCCCGCGCAGCGGATTCGGCAATGGGATGATTGTTGAGCGGCACGCCGGGCGAGACGACGACGGCCTCGTAGCCGGTCAGATCCGCGCTCACCGGATCGGCAAGCTCGACCCTGCCCTCCAGGCTCTCGCGCGGCTCGGCGCGGCTGTCCCAGGCCATGACCTGGGCGCCGCTCGCCAACAGGCTCTCCACGGCGGAAAGACCGGACCGGGCGAGGCCCAGTACCGCGTATTTCTTTCCCGCAAAGGCCTGGCTGGTAATCATCGCCGCCCCGTCACCTCAGCTTCAGCGTGGAGAGGCCGATCACCGCAAGAATGATCGAGACGATCCAGAAGCGGATGACAACGGTGGATTCCGCCCAGCCCTTCTGTTCGAAATGGTGATGGATCGGCGCCATGCGGAACACGCGCCTGCCGGTTCGCTTGAACCAGAACACCTGGATGATGACCGAGGCGGCCTCCAGCACGAACAGCCCGCCGACGATGGCGAGCACGATCTCGTGGTGCGCGGCGACTGCGATGGCACCGAGCGCGCCGCCCAGCGCCAGCGAACCGGTATCGCCCATGAAGACGGCTGCGGGGGGCGCATTGAACCACAGGAAGGCAAGGCCCGCGCCCATGATGCCTGCACACAGGATCGCCAGCTCGCCCGCGCCCTCGACATAGGGAATACCCAGATAGGCGGCAAAGTCGGTGCGCCCGGCAAGATAGGCGATAATCGCGAAAGTGCCTGCAGCGATGACCACCGGCATGGTGGCAAGGCCGTCGAGCCCGTCGGTAAGGTTCACCGCATTGCCCGCGCCGACGATCACGAAGGCGGCGAAGACATAGTAGACCGGGCCAAGCGGAATGTATCGTCCCGACAAGAACGGGACATAGAGGTTGGTGCTGATCTGGCTGACGATGATCCAGGCCGCGACGCCAGCCACGGCGAACTCTGCCAGCAGGCGCATCCTGCCCGAAAGCCCCTTGTGGCTGCGCTTCGTCACCTTGTCGTAATCGTCGAGGAAGCCGATCAGGCCGAAGCCTGCGGTCACGGCCATGCAGGCCCAGACGAACGGGTTGGTAAGGTCCATCCACAGCAGCATCGAGACGATCAAGGCTGTCAGGATCATCAGTCCGCCCATGGTCGGCGTGCCGACCTTGGCGAGGTGCGTTTTCGGTCCGTCCTCGCGGATCGGCTGGCCCTTGCCCTGCCGCACCCGGAGCATGGAAATGAATTTCGGTCCGATGATGAGACCGATGACGAGCGCCGTCATCAAGGCGGCACCGGATCGGAAGGTCTGGTACCGGATCAGGTTGGTAATTCCCTCGAATTCCATCCACTCGGCAAGCAGGTACAGCATTGCGCCTCAGAAACCTCAGTCTTCCTTGCCAGCGAGCACCGCCACCAGCTTCGCCAACCCGACCGAGTTGGACCCTTTCACCAGAACCGCGTCGCCGCCTTCCAGCCCGAACGAGCGCACCGCCTCGACAGCCTGCGCCACGGTTTCGCAATGGGCGAAGGGTGTCGCTTTGCCAAGCGCGCCAGCCGCCGGTTTCCCCAGTTCCCCGGCCAGTGCGGCCATTTCCTCGCCGACCAGAACGGCATAGTCGACACCGGCCGCAGCCAGTGGCTCGGCCAGCCCGGCGTGGAAGCCCGGACCGTGACTGCCGAGTTCCTTCATCGCGCCGAGAACCGCGATGCGCCGCGTCGCGCTTTCCTTGCCGAGTTGTTCAAGAGTGGCGGCCATCGAGGCCGGGTTGGCGTTGTAGCTTTCGTCGATCAGCAGGGCCGAGCCGCCCTTTGCCGCGATCTCCATGCGTGCTCCGCGCCCGGCCAGCCCTGCCATCTCGGCAAGAGCAAGTCCCGCAGCGCCAAGATCGGCGCCGACCTCGCGAACGGTAGCCATCACCGCGAGCGAATTGGCGACCCAGTGCGCGCCGGGCATGGCCACGGTGTAGCACACGCGCCGGTCGCCCATGTCGACCGTGACGAGCGAGCCGCCGTCCATGCCCTTGACCACGTCGAGCAGACGCACGCTGGCGTGGTCTGCCTTGCCGAACGAGACGACTTTCACGCCGCACCGCTCCGCCGCCTTGCGCAGCCGTTCGTAATGCGGGCTGTCGGCGGGGATGATCGCTGCGCCGCCCGGCTCAACGCCCTCGAAGATTTCGGCCTTGGCGTCGGCAATGGCTTCCTCGCTGCCGAGCATCTCGATGTGGGCAGGAGCAATCGTAGTGATGACGGCGACGTGCGGGCGCACCTGCCGCGTCAGCGCGGCGATCTCGCCTGCGTGGTTCATGCCCATTTCGAACACGCCATAGCGCGAGCGGGCGGGCATCCTTGCCAGACTGAGCGGTACGCCGACGTGGTTGTTGTAGCTCTTGACCGAACGGTGCGCCTTGCCCCTGCTTGAACGGTCGAGCGCAGCGAAAATCGCCTCCTTCACGCCCGTCTTGCCGACCGATCCGGTCACCCCGACGATCCGCGCCTTGGTGCGGTCGCGTGAGGCTGCACCCAGTCTTTCGAGCGCCTCGGTCGTATCGGAGACACGCAGGTGCGGCCTGTCACAATCGCGGTCTACGACGACGGCGCTTGCGCCCTTTTCCATCGCCATTTCGATGAAGCGATGGCCGTCGGTGGTCTCTCCCTTGAGGGCAAAGAACAGGTCGCCCGGCTGCACGTCGCGGGAGTCTATCTCGACGCCGGAAACGGCGAAATCCGAATTGGCCGTGCCCTTGGCGGCGCGGGCCAGAGCGATTGCGTCCCACAGGGCAATCGGCTCCACATCCTTTGCCAGCGACGGCCACTGCAACAGCTTGGGTTGTGCGTTCATATGGCCCTCTCTCCCTGTGTCCCGGCAAGCTCGCGTGCTACTGTCACGTCGTCGAACGGCAGGACGACTTTCGTATCGCCGCTGCCGATCACCTGCCCCTGTTCGTGTCCCTTGCCCGCGACGAGCACGATGTCGTCGCTGCCTGCTTCGGCAATGGCCGCAGCAATGGCTGCGCGCCTGTCGCCGATGTCCGTAGCTCCGGGGCATCCCTGCATCACTGCCGCGCGGATCGAGGCGGCATCTTCGCCGCGCGGGTTGTCGTCGGTGACGATCACGATGTCCGCGCCTGCTGCGGCAGCCTCGCCCATCGGCGCGCGCTTGCCGGTGTCGCGGTCGCCGCCTGCACCGAAGACGACGATCAGACGGCCTTTTGCATGGGGCCGCAAGGCGTCGAGCGCGGCGACGAGCGCATCGGGAGTATGGGCATAGTCGATATAGACGGGTGCGCCGCTCGTGGTGATGGCAGCGCGTTCGAGCCGACCGCGCACCGGCTGGAGCCGTGCCAGCGCATCGAACGTGCGCTCCGCATTTCCGCCTGTCGCCAGCACAAGCCCCGCCGCGACGAGAGCGTTTGCAGCCTGATAGGCGCCGATCAGCGGCAGCTTGACGGTCCGCGTCGCGCCCTGATGCTCAATGGTCAGTACCTGCCCGAGCTGGCCAGGCTCGCGCGAGACGAGGCGCAGGCCGTCGCCTTTCGCGCCGACCGTGAACAGGGCAAGCCCCCGGGACTTCGCATGGTCGATGGCGCGCGATGACCATGGATCGTCCGCCCAGATTACTGCCGCACCACCGTCCTTCACGACCTCGTCGAACAGGCGCATCTTGGCGGCGAAGTAGTCCTCCATGTCGGCGTGGTAGTCGAGGTGATCGCGGCTGAGATTGGTGAAGGCACCGGCGGCGACCGGCAGTCCTTCGTTGCGGAACTGGGCGAGGCCGTGGCTCGATGCTTCGTAGGCCGCATGGCTGACGCCCTCGCGCGCAAGTCCGCTCATCGTGGCGAGAAAGGTCACGATATCGGGCGTGGTCATGCCGGTGAACACCGTGCCCGAATGCGAGGACACGCCAAGCGTACCGATGGATGCAGCGCGGTGCCCGGCCATCTGCCAGAGCTGGCGCACCATCTCGACGGTCGAGGTCTTGCCGTTGGTGCCGGTGACGGCGACCACGGTCTCGGGAAACGGCGCGTAGAAGGGAGCCGCGAGCCGCGCGAACATCCGTCGCGGTCGGTCATCGGCAATGTGAAGCGCGCCCTCCACCTGGGCCTGCGGACGGGCGACCACGGCGACCGCTCCCGCAGCAATGGCAGCGGGAATGAAATCTTCTCCGTTGACGCTCAGCCCTTCGAAAGCCCCGAACACGTTGCCCGGCGCGACCTTGCGGTTATCGATGGCAAAGCCGGTGACTTCGCTCTCGCCGCCGTCGGCAAGCGCCACGCCTGCGGCGCTGGCAAGTGCGGCGAGTTTCAATGTGCCGATCCGCCGGGGATCAGCGGCCTCAGGTCGGTGATGTCAACGTCGCGGCTCTCGTCGGGCATGATGCCGAGGATCGGACCGATGCGCGGCACGACCCGCCCGACGACCGGCGCGGCATTCCAGGCTGCGGTGCGCTGGCCGGAGGTCGCGACCGTACCCTGCGGTTCGTCCAGCATGGCGATGACGACATAGCGCGGACGGTCCATCGGGAAGGCCGCGGCGAAGGTGGAGACGAGCGAACTGCGGCGATAGCCGCCAACGCCCGGCTTCTCGGCCGAGCCGGTCTTGCCGCCGACCCGGAAGCCGGGAGCATTGGCCTTCTTGCCCGTACCGTAGACCACGATCATGCGCAGCATCTGGCGCATCTTTGCGCTGGTCGCGGCCTTGAACACGCGGCGTCCTGCGGGAACCTCCTTGGGCGACAGCTTCTTGAGCGTTGCCGGACGCCATACGCCGCCGTTCACCAGCGCCGCATAGGCCGACGCCAGGTGCAGCGGCGTGACCGCGATACCGTGTCCGAACGCCACGGTCATCGTGGTGATGCGCGGCCAGTTCCCATCCGGATTGCTCTTGGGCCACAGCGGAAAACCGCGCGCGGGAAGCTCGATATAGGGCCGCTCGTTCATGCCGAGCTTTTCCATGGTGCTCTTGAGCCTGGCCGGTCCGAGTTCGTCGGCAATACGCGCCGTGCCGGGATTCGAGGAATGAATCAGGATTTCCGGCGGATTGAGCGCACCGCCCATGGCGTGCCCGTCCTTGATCGAGAACCGGCCTACCTGAACAGGTGCCGTCGAGTAACGCTTGCCAAGGTCGCGGATCGTCCCGGCATCGATGGCGGCGGCAACGGTGATCGGCTTGAACGTGGAGCCGAGTTCGTAGACCTGGTTGGTCACGCGGTTGAACACGTTTGCCGTATCACCCTGACGGGCAAGCTCTTCCGGAACCCACTTGTCTTTCGCGAGTACCTTGTTGGGATTGAACGAGGGCAGCGAGGCCAGCGCGAGGACTTCGCCGGTATCGACATCGAGGATCACGCCTGCCGCGCCCTTGGCATTGGACAGCGCCATGCCCCGGCCCAGTTCGTCCTCCAGAGCGCCCTGAACGCGGGCGTCGATCGACAGGACGGCAGGCTGCATCCTGCTCTGATCGCTGGTCAGTTCCTTTTCGAAATAGGATTCCATGCCGACCTGGCCGCCGTCGTCCTGATCGACATAGCCGAGGACGTGGGCCGCCATCGAGCCTTGCGGATAGATGCGGTCCGGCTCGCGCGGAATCTGGATCGCCGGTTCGCCCAGCGCGTGGACCTGATTGGCTTCCTCGGGCAGGATGCGTTCGCGCAGGTGCACGCCCTTCTTCGAGCCCAGCTTCTTCAACACGTCGGAATAGGAAAGGTCAGGGAAAATCCGTACCAGCGCCCGCGCGACCTCCTTGCGGTCATGCACCAGCGGCGGGCCGTCCTCCATCTCGTCGGGCTTGAACCACAGCGCATAGGCGGAAAAGTCGCGGGCGAGCACTTCGCCGTTGCGATCGACGATCTCCCCGCGCGCGGGCATCAGGGCGTCGCTCAGGCTGAAATGTCTGCCGCCTTCTGCAAACAGGCCCAGCCACATGATCCGCAGCAGTGCGGCCATAGCGACCAGCGCGAACAGGCCGAGCACGATCAGCGACCGCGCCTTTGCCATCGTCAGCGTGCGATGCCGCACGTTGGCCACGCGCTTGCGGCTGGTCGAAACCTTTGTCGAGACGGCGAGCGTGCTCAATCCGCAGCACCCCCGGCCAGCTTGACGCGCGTGAGGTGCGAGGTGCTGGCGGTGTCGGCGATCACGCTGCCAACGAGGTCGCCGCCGCTCTCACGCGGAGCATGTTCCGCCACCTTGCGCTCCGAAGCCACGGCCGCAGGCCGCTCTTCCACGGGCTTGCCGGTTACTGGCGATACCATCTCGGCGAAGGCGAGCTTTTCGGTGCTCGTGACGGCATGTGCCATGCGGATCGGCTCGGGCGCACCCGGAGCGCGCGGCACGCCAAGCGAGGCGAGCTGGCGTTCACCTTCGAGATACTGCTTCGCACCGGGCGCCACATAGCCGAATTCCACCGAGTTCAGCGCCGCAAGCTGTTGCTGGTTCGCGCGGGTCTGGAATTCGATCTCCAGAAACCGGACCTGACGCTGGAGGGAGACGATGCGGTTTTCGCTTTCGCGAACCTGCCCCTTCACTGCGTTGACTCGAAGAGTGAGCGTCGCGGTGAGAGCGAAACACACGGTCAGGACAAAAGCCCATCCGATCGACTGCATGCGGTTTCTCGTCAGGTTCATGCGACTTGCCTCTGGCTGGGTGGTGCATCGGTGCGCGTGGCGGCGCGCAGGGTGGCGGAACGGGCGCGGGGATTGCGGGCGACTTCGGCGGAAGACGGGCGCACGGCCTTTGCGACATGCCCGAAGGTCGGCGCCGAGGCCGGAGCCATGTCCGGCATGTGTCGCGAAACCGAGCGGGCAGCGCCGCTGGCCTCGCGCAGGAAGCGTTTGACCATGCGGTCCTCGAGGCTGTGGAACGTCACCACGGCCAGCTTGCCACCGGTTGCCAACAGGCGCTCCGCTGCCGACAGCGCCGCTTCGAGTTCATCGAGTTCGCCGTTGACGTGAATCCGGATCGCTTGAAAGCTGCGGGTCGCCGGATCCTTTGGCGCGCCGGGACGATGCCCCAGCGCCTTGCGCACGACCGTCGCCAGTTCGGTCGTGGTGGAAAGAGGACGGGCAGCCACGATCGCACGGGCCAGGCGTCGTGACTGCCTCTCCTCGCCGTAACGGAACAGCACGTCGGCTATTTCCGCTTCGGGCGCGGTATTCACAAAATCTGCGGCGCTCGGCCCGTCCTGGGCCATGCGCATGTCAAGCGGACCTTCGGCGGCGAAGGCAAAGCCACGTTCGGCCTGATCGAGCTGCATCGAGGATACGCCGATATCCATCGCGATCCCGTCGACCCGCGACACGCCAGCCTCGGCCATGGCCTCGACCATTTCGGAGAAGCGGCGGGGATGCAGGACGAGGCGCGGCGGCTCGCCGTTCAGTTCGGGCCAGCGTTCGGGGTCTGCGTGGGCGGCGGCGATGGCGTCGGGGTCGCGGTCGAAGGCGTGGACGGTCGCGCCCGCATCGAGGAACCGGCGCGTGTATCCGCCTGCACCGAAGGTGGCGTCGATGATGACCTTGCCCGGCCCCACTTCGAGCGCGGCCAGCACTTCGTTCAGAAGGACGGGGATGTGCGGCGCACTCATTTGCGCGCGCCCTTCGCATCGGCCTGGGCTTCCATGCGGCGGCACAGATCGATGTCGCGCTTCCAGCTGGAATCCATCGCGTAGAGCGCCTCGGGGCTCCACATCAGGAAGAAATCGGTGCCGCCCCTGAAGTAGATCCGCTCATCGATACCGACGAGCGGGCCAAGCATTTCCGGAACCACGAACCGGCCGCCATTGTCATAGGGCACACGCTCGTAGCCGCTGACGTCGATCACGCCTTTCTGGCGATTGAAATCGCGACCGGCCTGCGCAGCCATGTCTGCGTCCCGACGGGCATCTGCGGCCAGCGTATCCTTGTAATCGCGACCGAAGCCGATGAGGCAATCCCAATCCGGATGCACATCGAGGAACATGAAGGTCTTGTTGCCTTCCTCCCTGGCGTTGGCCTCCAGCAGAGCCTTGCGGAAGCCGGTGGGCAGGACGAAGCGGTTCTTGTCCCGTTGGAACACGAGCTGCCGACCGCTGAATTCGTTCGTCCTTGGACCCATGGCCGCCTGTCCCCACGAGGCGCTGCAAACAAGGCTCTCCCCCGCTGCCCGAGCAGATGCCCGGACAACCGCCGATAGATACCGGTTGCGACTTCAAACCCCTTCGAAGTCCATCGCATAGCTTGGGATGACTTGGGATGAAAGTGGATTTTAAGCCAAAAAAGCGAATCCTGTGCACAGTTTATCCCGCCCCATGGGACAGCCATGCGACGCCATACCATTACAGAGTGTTGTAAAATATGGATTTTAATACGATAATGTGGCCGATCCCAACTTACGAGGATCGATCCCAACAAAATCCAGGGATTCGGCGGTCAGCTGCCCGTGTCGAGACGCTGGAGCAGCATGCGCAGGGCCAAACGACGCTCGCCCTCATCGACTCGGCTCTCGAACAGCGCGGCATCGGCGAGCGCCACGACACGGCCCTTACCGATCCCACATTCGGCCAGAAGGCCGCTGGCGACCGTCTTGCAGCTCGAACCGGGCAGCGTCTCGAACTCTCCCGGCAAGGCGACCGGCACGGGCGTTCCGTCGATCTCGACAACCTCGGAAAGCGGCGCGCCGTCGGTCACGGGCAGGAGCCGCAGGCCCCACCGCGACAGGATCGGCGAAAGCATGGCCATATCCTGAGGCCGCCGCCTGTCGCCAAGCGCATAGGCCGATTCGAAGGTCAGCATCGGATCCGCCAGCAGCAGCAGGCGCCCGCCTTCCCTCACCCAGCGGTCGAGCGCGACGTTTTCCTGCGGCGACAGCGGCCAGGGCTGCGCCATAACCAGCAACGCACCTTCGGGTAGCGGCAGCGCACCGTCCGCGCCGTCAAGCGAGTCCAGCACCCGCACCTCGCCCTGTTCGCGCAGGGCTGCGAGCACCCAGTGCTCCGCATCGTTCTGCGACAGGAGTTCGGAAATGTCCTGCGATTCGGGCCAGACTATCGGCAGGCTGCTCACGAGCCCGACCACGGAGGTGCCGTTCGCGGAAGGTTGGCGCGCCTCGCCGCCGCCGCAACCAACGAGAGCAAGCGCCCCCGCCAGCAGGGCGACAGTCCTAGTGAGCACCCTGTTTGGCGGGCGCACCTGATGCATCGGCCGCGGGCGACGGATCGGTTGCAGGGGCAACACCCGCATCGGCGAGCGGATCGACCACCGGCTTGGCGTCCGGCGCGTCGGCGGCGATCACTTCCTCGATGGGATCCTGCGGCTCGATCGTTTGCGCACGGTCCATGATGACGTTGGCGAGGCCAACGATCAGCAGCACTGCGCCCAGGCCGAACAGGCCGATCTGCAGGCGATGGACGGTCTGCGTGCGCGCCTCACGGTCAGTGCGATGCGTGTAGTGTTTCGGCTCGTCGCTGCGACCGGACTGCGGACTGGCAAGCTCGACTGGCGCATTGCGCCTTCTGAAAGGCAGATTCCGGATCACTGGTCGCGCAGCCACGGAAAGACCGGCAGGCCCTTGTCGGCCAGCCAGTCAGGATTGTAGATGGTCGAGAGGTAGCGAAAGCCGGTGTCGCACAGGATCGTCGCCACTCTTGCTCCGCTGCCCAGCTTCCGGCCCAACGCGATCGCGCCAGCGACGTTAATGCCAGAGGACAGGCCAAGGCACAGCCCCTCTTCCTTGAGCAGGCGACCGACCCATTCCAGCCCTTCCTCGTCGGAAATGCGGAACTGGGTGTCGATCGGCGCGCCTTCGAGATTGGCGGTGATGCGCCCCTGCCCGATCCCTTCGGCGACCGAGGTTCCTTCCGCAGCGAGTTCTCCGCAGGCGTAATAGCTGTAAAGCGCCGCGCCGTGCGGATCGGTGAGTGCGATGGTCACGTTCTCATCGAAGGCTTTCAGGCCCATGCCGACCCCGGCGATGGTGCCGCCGGTGCCTGCCGCGCAGGTGAACCCGTCGATCCGGCCTTCGAGCTGTTCCCACAGCTCTGGCGCGGTACCCTCGATGTGCGCCTTGCGGTTGGCGACGTTGTCGAACTGGTTGGCCCAGACGGCGCCTTCGGTCTCCTCGGCAATGCGGCGCGAGGTGTGGACGAAGTGGTTGGGATCGGCGAACTTGGTCGGCGGAACCAGCACCAGCTGCGCGCCGAGTGCCCGCAAGGTGTCCATCTTTTCCTTGGACTGGTTGTCCGGCATGACGATCACGGTCTTGTACCCGCGCGCGTTCGCGACCAGCGCGATGCCGATGCCGGTGTTGCCCGCCGTTCCCTCGACCACCGTGCCGCCGGGTTTCAGCTCGCTGCGCTCCTCAGCGTCGCGCACGATGAACAGCGCCGCGCGGTCCTTTACCGAGGCGCCGGGATTGGCGAATTCGCACTTGCCCCAGATCTCGCAGCCGGCCGCCTCGCTCGGCCCCTTGAGGAGGACGAGCGGCGTATTGCCGATCAGGTCGAGCGTGTTGCGCTGGGGTACTGGTGCAGTCATGGCACCGAAGTAGTCGGCAGGAGGCGCGCCCGCAAGGCTCGCCTTCCTGCTAGCAGAATCAAACCGCCGATCAGTCTTCCTGGGCGATCGTGACCTTCATGCCGTCGAGAGCCGCGCTGATCGGCACCTGGCACGACAGGCGCGAGTTCTCGTCGCGGTGGTCGGAGCTGTCGAGCAGGTCGTTCTCGTCTTCCGACATCGGCGGAAGCTTGTCCTTGAACGAGGGATCGACATGGACGTGGCAGGTCGCACACGAGCAGCAGCCGCCGCACAGAGCGAGCAGTTCGTCAAAACCATTGTCGCGGATGACTTCCATCAGCGTGCGGCCTTCATCGGCCTGGATCGTCTTTTCCTCGCCTGCGTTATTGACGACAGTAATCTGCGGCATGCCAGGTATCCCTTCCAGTAAAGCACCTCCCGCCAGGTGCATTTTGCGCTCGCGCTGCTAAAGCCTCGATTGCACTTTGGCAAGGGAAGCGGGCATGGGATTGGACGCCACAGCGATAAAAAGCGGACTGGACGCCATTGCTGCGAACGACTCGCGCATTTCGCAGGCTCTCGACAAGGCCGGATATCCCGAACCGCGCATCAGGCCGACCGGCTATGCGACGCTGCTGCGCACCATCGTGGGCCAGCAGGTCAGCGTGGCGGCGGCGGCCTCGGTGTGGCGCAAGCTGGAAGCGCACCTCGGCGAGGAGATCGCGCCCGAAGCCGTGCTCGCCAGCGAGTTCGACGACCTGCGCGCTTGCGGCCTGTCGCGGCAGAAACAGGGCTATGCGAGGTCACTTTGCGAACTGGTGGTGACAGGCACGCTCGATCTGGAGAACCTGCCCTCCGACGACGAGGAAGCCATTGCGCAACTGGTACAGATCAAGGGCATTGGCCGCTGGTCGGCAGAGATCTACCTGCTGTTTGCAGAAGGCAGGCCGGACATATGGCCTGCCGGGGATCTTGCGGTTCAGGCTGGCCTGCACAAGCTGCTGGGTCTGGACGAGCGGCCTTCCGAAAAGGAGACGCGCGCGCTTGCCGAAACGTGGCGACCGCACCGCGGCGCGGCGGCGATCTTCACCTGGCACGTCTACAACAATCCGGCGTTGTGAGGCTATGGCGGCAGGCTTGCTCTTAGACGAGTTGCCGGTGCGGAACTAAAAGCAGATCGGACAATGTGACGCTGAAGGTATGTGCCCTCTAGCTATCGACCGCACGGACGGTCTCGTGTGTAAAGGCACGGGTAACAACTTGGCTTTACTATCGCTGGCATGGGTGCGTGGCATGCGCTCGCTACTCGGGGACACGAGTTTTGCTCGAATCGGTGGGGAAAACGGCGCAGGCGCTTGCGCAAAGGCAATGGTCGAGCGCCGAGCTGTTCGCCACGTCGCTCGCAGTGATCCTGATAAATTTCACAGTTTCGCTGGTCTGCCCGACCTCGCATATCCTTGAAGACGAGATTGCGTTCTACGACACGATCTGGCGGACCGTCTCGGGCCAGCGTCTCGGTCTCGACTACCACAATCCGCTAGGGTTCGCCCCGTTCCAGGTTGCTGCACTCCTGTGGAAAGCGATCGGACCCTACGAACACATCCTGAAGCTGACCAACACGCTGCTGGTAATACCCGTAGCGTGGTTGGGCTGCAGGGCGGTGCGCCGGTATACCGCCCTACCGCCGATCTTCGCCCTGCTTGCCGCCATCGTCATCGCCTTCGAGCTGTCTGCGCCCAATTCGTTCGGCTTCGGCATAGACCCGACCAAGGTCGGCACGACGGGCTTCTACAACCGCATTTCGATCGCCTGTCTCGTCGTCCTGTTCCTTCATGCATTCGCGGGAGTGAACGGCACCAAGGCGCTTTCGTGGCCCGCCTTGGCGCGCGAGATCGCGGCAGGGGCGATGCTGCTGCTCTTCGCATTCCTCTTCAAGATTTCCGCGCTGGCGATCGGAATTTTCATCCTCTTCGCAGCGATCCTTGCATACCGAAACAAGGTTCAGGGGCTGCTCGTCGCTGCCGGAGCGAGCGTGCTGGCCTCGCTGCTGATCTGGCTGGTAACGCTTGCATTCGGAATCGGCCTCGGCAACCTCGCTGCTGAATATGCGCTCGCCGGCAAGGCCAAGGGCGTTCCCGGCGTCGTCGCCATCGTGCAGGCCTTGTTCAAGGATCCGCTGGACGCGCTCAACATCATCCTTGTGGTGTTTGGGCTCTACATTCTCGTTCGATACGACAGGCGAAACTGGATGTTGCTTTCGGGCGTCTTCGTCGTCTGCGTCGGTTCGACTTTTCTGCTCAACATCTCGAACGAGTACGAGACGATCTGGCTGTATCCACCTGCATTCGCGATCATGGCCGCCGTCGCCCTGCGCGGTCATGGGCGACAGCCGGAGGAAGAGGGGAAAGTGCGAGCGATGCCGTGGTCCAGCGGGATCGCCCTCGTTCCGCTGACCGGGTTTCTCGTCATCCTCGCGAACGGGATATTCGGGACAGGAATTGCACTGGCTTCGGGCCTCTCAGTCGTCTCCGGCCTGCGTGACGAATACGTCGTGACTGGCGACAGGGGCATTCGCTTCCACACGTTCTGCCAGGACGAAGGGTGCGACTACGGCCGCACCATCAACGAAGGTGTCGCTCTGTTGCGCAAGAACGGCCTCGAGCACGAGAAGATCGCCACGCTCACGCATTCCAACCCGTTCCCGGTACTGATGCTGGCGCCGCCGCACCGGGGCACGCAAGTGTGGTGGAATTTCGGCTTCAACGTGCCCAAGGATGCAGTTCTCACCTGGAAAGACGTGCTGGGAGATGCGACAGTAGTCATGGTGCCGCTCACGGGCGACTATCCGCATGTTCGCGAGAAGCTCCTGTCGACCGTACAGGCCAGGCTAGACAGTGACTTCGAACTGGTCTTTGCCGATTCCGAGTGGAAAATCTATCGCCAGCGAAAAGGCAACTGACACCCGCCGCAACCGGCCTCCAGCCACTCCGTTCTAGACAATCCCCGCGATGAACGCGGCCATATCCGCATCGCGCTTGCTCAGGCCACCCGCGTCGTGCGTCGTCAGCGTCATCTCGACCCGATTGTAGACGTTGAACCATTCCGGGTGATGGTCGGCCTTGTCGGCATGGAGCGCGACGCGGGTCATGAAGCCGAAGGCCTCGTTGAAATCGGCAAATTTGAACGTGCGGGTGATCGCCTTGCCGTCGTCTCGCAAGGTCCAGCCGGGATGCTCGCTCAACAGGGCATCGCGTTCGGTCTGGCTTAGTTCGGCAATAGGCATCTGGCTCTCCTTGGCAGTCGCCGCTTCTTCCACTAACGCCTGATCGCATGCAAGAGTGCCGTATCGCCGCCGTGGACCTTGCCTGCCGTCGCGGCGACCG